>RFJM01000540.1 GCA_003694905.1 Caldilineae bacterium | reverse complement strand
TCCACCCCCAAAATAGGAGATTGCTTCGTCGCTTCGCTCCTCGCAATGACAGGTTGTGACCCCGGCGCCGCGGGCAGGGGTAGGTGCACCCTTCTCCGATAGCCACCCTGGCCGGAAGGACCGTGCCCACCTGGGTGGCGAGTCACGATACAGGACCTGGCTGTGCCGGGTGGGAAAGGCGCCGTCCGCCCTGCCGGCCACACAGATCCGGCAGTATCGCAGCGTCGTCGCCACCACCGCCCTGCCGCCACCTGCGCACGGCACTCCGCGGCCAACCCTTGCGGGGCGTCGGCCTGGTAGGCCGCCAGGTTACACCGCGGCCAGCCTACAAGACATTGGAACGTGCCAGCATGCTAACGCCCGGTGAATGTGCCGGGATCCTGGGACACATCCCGCGGACACCACCTGCAAATCATCGCACCTGTGCTATAATCCATCCCGACTCCAACTCCTTCCCAAGGAAGCCATCACGTGACCCTCCTTATTTCCTTTGTCCTCACCATGGTGGTGCTGGTGATCAGCATCGCCATCCATGAATTCAGCCACGCCATCACGGCCGACCGGCTGGGTGACCCCACGCCCCGCATGCAGGGCCGCATCACCCTGAATCCCATCCGCCATCTCGATCCCACAGGCACGCTGATGATCGTGCTCTCCTCCATGGCCGGTTTTGGCATCGGTTGGGGGAAACCGGTACAGGTGCAACCGCGGTTTTTCCGAAACGTCACGCCGCGCGCGGGTATGGGCATTGTTGCCGCGGCCGGCCCTGTTTCCAACATCATCTTGGCCCTGCTGGGGGCCATCGTTGTCCGCGCCCTGGTGGGTAGCCTGGCGCTGCCCGGGCTGTTTGCCGGCAACCTCAGTCTGGCTTTCCTCTCGCAGTGGATCATCATCAACATCGTGTTGGCGTTGTTTAATCTCATCCCGGTGTTCCCCCTCGACGGTTATAGCATCTTCGTCGCCCTGCTCGAGTCCTTTCGCCAGGACTGGTCTCTGCGGCTGGCGCGGCTGTGGCAACAGCAAGTGCAATACGGTCCCCTGTTCCTCTTTCTGCTTCTGATTCTCGACTGGCAGATGCCGGCCATCTCGCCCATTCGCTGGCTCTTCCAGGGGCCAGGACAATGGCTTATCGGCGTTTTTCTGGGGGGATGATGTCGAACACCGCTTCAGTCTCGGACGCCGGACACACCCCCCGACCGCCGGTGCTGCTCCACCGCATTTTCCGGGGTGTCGACGGCCTGTTGGCACCGTATCGCCAGATCGATGAGAATCCGGCCAGGGCTCTGCTCTCGGAACAGGCACTTGTGCTGTTTCAGAGCATGAGCAAGGCGGATCGGGCGCACTCGCTCCGGGTCCTGCATTGGTTGCAGGCACAAGGCTACCGCCAACCCGACCTGCTGGTGGCGGGTTTGCTGCACGATTGTGGCAAGGCCGAGGCAAAGTTAGCCGTATGGCAACGCACCCTGAAAGTCTTGCTGAAGAGCTTCTTGCCTCGGGCCTGGTTCTGGCTGGCCCGTCCGGCCGCGCCGCACTCCTGGCGATATCCCTTCTACATCCTGCACATCCACCCTCAGCTCGGCGCGCAGAAGGCCCTGGCAGCCGGCTGCAGCGAACTCACGGCCTGGCTCATTGCCGGTCACGAGCGTCGCCCCGATCCCCTCCATCCCCACTATCCTCTCATGCGTGCCCTGCAAGATGCCGACGGCTCCTGCTGAGGCGCGACTGACCTCTCTCGTCCCGACAGAACTATGTCGCAGATCACCATCATCGGCCTTGGGCTCATCGGTACTTCCTTGGGCCTGGCCCTGAAACGCGAAGAGCACGACTACATCATCGTCGGCCACGACAAAGACAGCAAAGCCGTGCAGCGCGCCCGGCGCATGGGCGCCATCGACAAGAGTCACTGGAACCTCATCGCGGCCTGCGAACACGCCGACCTGATCCTGCTGGCCATCCCCACAGCCGGCATTGCTCCTACCCTGGAGGCCATTTGCGACGATCTCAAGCCGGGTTGCCTGATCATGGATACGGCCGCTATCAAACGCCCGGTGATGAAGGCCGCCGAGGTCCTCCCGGACAATGTCCATTTCGTCGGGGGCAATCCTATCCTGGCCAGAGGCGCAGGGCTCAGTGCCGACGATGCCTCGGCCGATCTGTTCGAAGGGGCATCATGGGCCCTGTGCGCGGCCCCGACAACGGCCCCCGATGCCATCCGCGTTTCGGCCGACCTGGTGGCGGCTGTGGGTGCACAACCTCTCTTTCTCGACGCCGACGAACATGATGGCCTGGTCGCTGCGGTCGACGGATTACCTACGATCTTGGCCGCGGCGCTGATGCGGGCCACGGCCCAGAGCCCGGCCTGGCGCGAGATCCGCAGACTGGCCGGCGGCCAGTACGAGTCCCTCACCTATCTGCCCGATTTTGAGCCCGCGGACCTGACCGCGGCCGTGCAGGCCAACAGCGTCAACATCATACACTGGCTCGATACACTTATCGGCGAACTCGGCGCCTGGAAGGAGGCCCTACAAAGTGAAAACGGCGATGCCTTGAACCAGGGCTTCGAGAAAGCCATCGACGCGCGCGCGCAGTGGCTGAAGAAACGCGCTCGCGGAGATTGGGAAGAGCGAGACAGGCCTGAAGACGCACCTAGCTTCTGGCGTAGCCTCTTCGGCTTTCGCGCTCCACCTTCCGGCAAGAAATAAAGAAAAAGCCCTCCTTTGACGGAGGGCTTCTCCTATCACCTGCAACCGGACGATGATGAAAGCTTGATGAAAGTCACAGGTAGGATGTTCTGACCGGAGAAATGTCAGGGTCTGCGGTGCCGTAGATGTCGGGTTTGAAAACCAAGGCTAACCGTGCGTTGTAAGCTGCGTTGAGAGCCGGTTCCGCATCACCTCGTTCTTCCGATCAGACGGGGGGCATTATACAGGAGAGTTCTAGAAATGGGAAATCTAGTCGGCCAATAGAAGATAGGGTTCCTCGATAAGACGCTTGATGTATTGCAGAAAACGGGCGGCGGGTGCACCGTCTACCAGGCGATGGTCGAAGACCAGGCTCAATGTCCACATCTGCCGCACGACCACCTCATCACCCCTGACAACCGGCTTGGGAGCGATGCGTCCAACCCCCAGAATGGCCGCTTCGGGCAGATTTATCACCGGCGTGAAGGCGTCGATCTCATACATACCCAGGTTGGTGATGGTAAAAGTCCCGCCTGTCAGCTCGTCGGGCAAGGAACGCCCCTGCCGCGCCCGCTCGACCAGCTCGCGAAACTCCTGTCCGAACGCGCGCAAAGATTTAGTATCGGCGTCCTTGATGACGGGTACCAAGAGCCCGCGGTCGGTATCCACGGCCATGCCCAGATTCACGTGGGCCAGATACTCGATGGCATCCTCGGTGAGCCGGGCATTCATGTAGGGGAACTGGCGCAGCGCTCGGGCAACGATGAGAGCCAGGAGATCGTTGTAGCCGGGAGCAAAGCCCCAGGTATCGGCGACCGCGGCTTTCAGGCGCTCGCGCACGGCCACGAACTCGGTAGCGTCGGCCTCGGTCACCAGCGTCACGCGCGCGGTGGTGTGCACGCTGGCCGCCATGCGTTCGGCGATGATGGCCCGCACGCCCTTAAGGGGCCGCCGCTCCAACACCTCGGCCTCGGGCAAAGGCGGCGGAGTCGGCACTGTCGCGGGAGCAGCGGCTGGCTCGGGTGCGGCTACAGGTCTGGGGCTTGCCAGCGCCCGCTCCACATCACGCCGGGTAACACGTCCGCCCGGTCCTGTGCCCTGAAGCTCCCAAACATTGATGCCCGCCTCCTCGGCCAGGCGGCGTGCCACGGGCGAAACACCGGGTCGTTGCTCCAAAAAAGCCAGGACATCCCGCTCGATGATACGGCCGCCCGGTCCGCTGGGTGTGACCAGGCGCATATCCACGCCCTTCCGCTCTGCCAGCCGTCGCGCGCGCGGGGATGCGAAGACGCGTTCGCCGGCCGCCACTTCGGTTACGGGCAGGATGGCAGGAATGGGCCGGGCCTCGTCAGTCGTCGCAGGCCCGGTGTCGGCGACCTCTCGCGGGGCAGCTTTATCAGACCGGGCCGGCGCCGAGAAGACCTCGTCCTTGTCGCCGATGACCGCGACCGCTTCCAGCACCGGCACCACGTCACCCACTGCGTACGGCCCGCGGTGCAGATAGCCCGCGGCCGGTGCTTCCACCGCAAAGGTCGCCTTATCCGTCTCGATTTCCAGGACCTCCTGGCCCTTTTCGACCGGCGCGCCATCATCCACCAGCCAGTCGATGATGGTCACCTCTTCGACCGTATTGCCGAGTTTGGGGATGAGAAGTGGTTCGGACATACTTTCTGCTCCAGTGTGAAAGGCGGGTGGAGAAGATCAAGGCATGGGACGGGGCGTGCCGGTGGCATCAGACCATGATTACAGCGATGCCCATGGCTTCGATTTCGGCCACCATGTCGGCAGGAGCGTGTTGGTCGGTGATCACCCGGTGCACTTCGTCCAGACTGGCGAAGGAGGCCATGCCAACTCGCCCCCACTTGGTGGCGTCGACAACGGCGACAACCTGCCGGCAGCGTGCCACCATCGGCCGCTTGACCGCGGCCACCTCGAAACTGATATCGGTCAGACCTTCGGGCTTGGCGATGCCATGGGCACCGAAGAAACCCTTCTGGATGTGATACTGCTGCAGGAATGCCAGACCGTCGGTACCCACAAGCGAGGCCGTATCGCGCTGCAACACGCCGCCGGGCATGACGACGGTAACACCGGGCGCATCCAGCAGTTCCTGGGCAACGGCCAGGCTGCTGGTGATAACCGTGATACGCTGTCGCTGTTTTAGATGCTGAGCAATAGCCAGAGCCGTGCTACTGCTGTCCAGGTAGACGGCATCTCCCTCTTCAACCATGGCTGCGCCCGCCGCACCGATCTGGCTCTTCTCCCTCACCTGTTTGCTGCGCCGGCTGGCCAGTGCCAGATCTTGCAACGTGTCATTCGCCGGCACCGCGCCGCCGTGAGTACGTACAATTAGCTCCTGGTCGGCCAGGGCCTGCAGATCCGCCCGCACCGTGACCTCCGAAACACCAAAGGCCCGACTCAGCTCGGCAACCGAAACTCGACCCTGCTGCTGCACCAGGCGCAAGATCTCGTGCCGTCGTTCTTCCAGATAGAGTTCGCGGTTGGCCATGGATCGTTTTTCCTTTGATTACTTACAAATTCTTGCGATTGGTTTTAGATTAGCATAGCTGCCATCCCGTGTCAAAGCAGGCATAGTGCAGGGGTGCGTTTCAAGATGGGGGATTGCCTGGAGGACAGGCTTTCCGGCCAGATGTCGGGCCACACCGCTCCTCGACCCGGTTACCCCAACCCGGCATCCCTCGCCCGAACGATGGCCTCGGCACGGTCAGCCACCTGCAGCTTGCCGAAGATATTGGAGACATGATTACGCACCGTCTTTTCGCTGAGTACCAGACGGTTGGCAATGGCCCGGTTGGTGAGTCCCTGAGCGATAAGCGTCAACACCTCGAGCTCGCGTTCGGTGAGCTCGGGGAAGGGCGTCGAGTTGGCGTGAGACGACGCATGCGCGAAATAGTCCATGATGCGGTCCGCGATGCCGGGGCTGAAGATGGCCTCGCCATGGGCTACGGCCCGCACCGCGCGCAGGGTCTCCTCTCCCTCGGCTCCCTTGAGCAGATAGCCTCGCGCCCCGGCCCGCATGGCCGCAAACACGGTGTCGTCGTCGAACATGGTGATGACCAGCACCGCGATCTCCGGGGCATCGCTTCGAATGCGCCGCGTGGCCTCGATGCCGTTGAATTCGGGCATGTTCAGGTCCATCAGCACGACATCCGGCCGCAACGCCAGAGCCATGTCCACGGCTTCCCGGCCCGTAGTGGCCTCGCCCACCACCTCCATGCCCGGCTCACCTTGGAGCAATGCACGTAGGCCGAAGCGAAAAACGGGGTGATCATCGGCAATGAGAAGGCGGATAGCTTCGTTCTCTGTCATATCGAGTCCACCAGCGGCAGCCGGGCACGAATGATTGCTCCTCCCTGCGGTCTGTTTTCCAAAGCGAGAGAACCTTCCAACTCGGCCACGCGCTCTTGCATTGAGCTCAAGCCTACACCCTTCTTCACCTTGCTGGACAGGCCGCGGCCGTCGTCCTCTATGGTCACACACAGACAGTCGCTTTCCGGCCTCAGAATGATGCGACAGGTGCGAGCGGCGGCGTGGCGCACCACATTGGTCATGCCCTCCTGCGCAATGCGGAAAGCGGCCACCTCCACGGCCGCGGGCAAAGGCGGCATGGGGTCAGGCGCGTCGATGGTGAAGCGGACGCCACTCTGGCTGTAGCGGGCCGCGCTTTCACGCAGGGCCCCGGTCAAACCCAGGTCATCCAGCGCCGGCGGCCGCAGATCGTAGACCAGGCGACGAATCTCCCTGACAGCGGTCTGCGACTGGCCTTTGAGCTCTTCCAGGAAGGCGATGGCTGACTGGGGATCGTTGTTGATGAGTCGCATCGCAGCTTCGATGGAGAGCGTCATGCTGGCCAGATGCGGCCCCAGGCCGTCGTGCAGGTCGCGGCGCAGGCGACGCCGCTCTTCCTCGCGGGCCGTCACCAGCCTCTGGCGAGATCGGCGCAGCTCGGCCGTCAGGCGCACAGCATGGGCCACCGCGCCGGCCTGACGGGCGACATTTTCCAGCAGAGCCACATCCGATGCGCTGAATGATTCCCCGCGCTGTCGCGGGGCCGCCAAGAGCTGCCCCACCTGTTCGCCCTGATAGCTCAAGGGAAAAGCAGCGGCCTCCGCGGTCGGCTGGCCGTATTCTGCTGCCATTTTGAGTTGCCCGTCGCTTTCCAGGCCCACAGCCACATAGGGCAACTTCAGTTCGCCGGCCACCGTTTGCACCAGCACGGGCAGCATGTCCTCGGGCGTGGCTGCGGCCTCCATGCGCTCGCCCAGCTCTGACAACACGACCAGGGGCTGGTCGCGGCGACCATACAGCAGCCGGTTCACCCCCTGTTGCAAGCGCGTGCGGACAGGATGGAAAAGGATGGCGACAACGCCCGCGGCGATGACGGCTGCGCTCCAGTTGCTCAGATTCTGGATGAACAGGCTGGTCGCGCCCACCAAAACCGCATAAACACCCACAATCAGCGCCACCAGAGTGCCATAGACAAGGGTGCGGCTGATGATAATGTCGATGTCATACAGGCGGTAGCGCAGGATGGCAATGGCAATGGCCACCGGGGGCGAGAGGGCCATGGCCAGCAGGACGATGCCGGCCACTGAACCGGACACATGCCCTATCATCCCTGCAAATGAGGCCAGCACCGAGGCGAAGACCAGCCATTTGAGCTGTTGCCGGGTGACGGGATCCTGGGCGCGGCGGTAGCGCAGGAGCAACGAAGTGGCCGCAGCCAGCATCAGGAACATGCCGCTCAGGGGGATCGCGCTCCTTGGGTCGAACTCGGTGATGATTCCGCCCCGCAGGGCTTCCACGCCGAAGGGATTGGGAACATCGCCGTTGTTGGGCAGGGGACCGGGATAGACGATCATCCAAACCGCACTCACCACCATCCAGATGGCGCCCAGCCAGGCCACGATCCGCCAGCGACGTGTGAGCAGACGCCCGTCGGGGAAGAGCAAGGGTATGAAGATGGCGAGCAACGCGTAGCCAAACACCCACCACCAGTTGAAGAGTCCGGCGATGAGGACGCCCAGTTCGTAGAACTGAGGCTGAATGTATTTCGCGAACAGCGCAAATTCCTCGCTGAAACCTGTCAGCGACGCGGAAAAACCCGCCAGCAGCAGCATCCAGCCGATAGGGTGGCGGGGGTAACGACGGGTGATGAGCCTACCACTCGCACTACCTACGACGCCCATCAACGACTGGAAACCCCAGAAGCCCCAGCGATCCGATTTGGGCACGTCACGATTGAGGACAAGCAGTACCAGTCCTACCAGGGAGATGGCCAACGCCACTACGCCGAACAGCATCGGCGCCCAGGCAGGGACGCGGGCATGGGCCGGGCTTGCGCTAGCGCCCCGGCTAATCGCTTTGTCCGGTCTTCCCTCTCGAGGTTCCTGAATCGCCCGGCGGGCCTGAGCGGTCATAATGAGAGCATTATAGGCCATCTGACGAAAGTCGAGCAGTCATCTCGCTTCCGGTCTCCATCTTCGTTGCCCGCGTGAACAGGATGCCTGTACCGATGACAACGATGTGGAGCAGAGTAAAGCCCAACATGAAGGCGGGGTCATATCCCTGCGATATCATGTACATGTCGTGAAAGATGCCCCGTACCAGCTCCAGCCCGACGATGAGCCAGACCAGATTGAGATGGCGCCGGGGAGCTTGAGACGCGTAGACCAGAAAGGCGCCGATGACCATCATCTCCAGCCCGAACATAAACGTGTGTCCAGGATCGCGCGATAGGCCGCGCCGCCGATGGGCGCGTCGAAATCGGGGATCATCATAGGCAGGCGGGCCGCGTTGAGCGCGGGAATGAATCCGATGCCGAGCAGGACGTAGATGCCGCCGACGATGCGGAACCACCAGGTAAGCTTTTTCATGATCGATTCTCCTTCAAGAGTACCCACATCAACGGCAGTTGTGCCAGTCCGTAGATGACGTGGGAAAGACAATGCCCGGCGGACTGTTCCGGGTAGAACGGCCAGATAGGCAGCGGCAAGACCGAGAGGATGGCACCACCGACCAGATGCACGCCGGCCCAGCCGCAGAGAAGCCATGTCCATAACCTGCGTCTTCTTGGCTGCATCGAGCAACCGACGAGCAGAGCCAGGCTGACCAGGCCGGGAAGAACGCTTGTAGGGCAGACTTTCCAGTCTGCCAGGACATGCTGGAAAGCATGTCCCACAAAGTGCCTGCGCAGCTTCGCCTTGGGCAAAAAACGTAGGGCAGACTTTCCAGTCTGCCAGGGCATGCCGGAAAGCATGTCCCACAGAGTGACCGCGCAGCTTCGCCT
>RFJM01000539.1 GCA_003694905.1 Caldilineae bacterium | reverse complement strand
GGTGCACCACCTACCGGCCCAACCCGGTCACCGGTGCCGTGCTCGAGCCGGTCAGCCCGCCCGCCACCCATTGCTGCAGCCTGGACCGGGAAGCGGACTGAGGGAAACTGCGGCTTGCCATGATTCGTGATTTCGATGAACAGAGTTTCAGGATCGGATGAACCATGTACAGCGTTGAAGTGTTTTGCATGGAAGAGGAAACCTGCCGAATCCTGCGTGAGACGATCGAGAATGCGGCGCGCAGTCAGGGCAAGGAGATCGATCTCCGGGTCATCCCGGATCCCGAAGCGCTGAAATCGGAATGCGGCGGATCCTCACCCTGCATCTTCGTGAACGGCGAGCAGGTTCACTGCGGCGGAATTCCCGATCGGGAAACCATCGAAGGCTGGTTCACCCTGGACCTGCCGCTTCCCCTGAGGGCTCGCATCCTGACCCTGCAGAAGGGGGAACGGCTGTTCCACATGGGAGAGACCCCCGCCTGGTTCTACTGGGTCATCGAGGGTGAACTGCAGGCATTGCGCAACACGCCGAGTGGCAGCCAGCTGGTCATGCTGCGGGCGCGCAGCCGGGAATTCTTTGCCGAATCCAGCCTGTTGGCGGAAAGCTATGCCTGTGACGGTATCGCGATCTGCGAGACCCGGGTCGCCGCCTTCCCCATGGATCAGGTGAGGCAACTGATTCAGAAAGGCGGCCCTGTGGCATGGGATTTCGTAGCCGCCATCACGCGCCAGGCACGGGTGCAGTGTTCCCGGTACGAACGTTCCCGCCTGCGTTCGGCCGGCGATCGGATTCGCCATCTGCTGATCTGCGAAGCCGGCCCCGAAGGCTGGTACGAACCTTCGGGAACCCTGGCCGATCTCGCCTCCGAACTCGCCCTGGAACCGGAAACCCTCTACCGCACACTGGGCCAGATGGAAAAACAGGGCCTCATCGAGCGTAAGAAACGCCGCTTCCGCTGGATCGGCACGACCTGATTGCAATCATGTTTTGTTGAGCGCCCTCCTTCCTAGAATTCCTCCGCTCACCGTGGATAGGGTGATGTTGAATACGAAGCGGAGGAATCATGAAGAGCAAAACCCTTGCAATAGGCGTGGTTATGGGGCTGGGACTGAGCGGTGCCGCCGAGGCCAATGACGCCGAGACTCTGCGCCAGTTGAAGGCTCAGGTGGCTGCCATGCAAGCGCAGATCGAGGCACTGGAGCAACGTTTGAAAGAACAGGAGCAGAATGTCGGGAAGGTGGCGCAGACCGGCAAGAAGGCTGGCAAGCAGCCCAAGGCTGTCCAGGTATACGGGCAGATCCGGGTCAGTGCCGACCACAAGAGCGGTGACTGGTCCGGCGGAGAGGGCACTGAAATCGCGAGCAATGCCTCACGCCTGGGTGTCAAGGGGCAGCTGGCAACCGCACTCGAGGGTACCAGCCTGTTCTACCAGGCCGAGGTGCGATACGAGACCACCGATTTCGTCAACGGCGGACCGGGTACCACCACCGGCACCAAACAGCTCGAATTCCGTGAGGGCTATGGCGGTCTCAAGGGCAGCTGGGGCAAGTTTCGCATGGGGCGGTTGAATGTCGGCTACAAGAAGACCGGTACCAAGATAGACCCCTGGACGGACAATGTACCTCAAGCAAGGGCCGGCGGCCGTCAGGGCATGTCTGAGTTTCATTCCAGTTATTTCAACAACGCCGTCGAGTATGAGACGCCGAGGCTGCTCGATGGTTTGAAGGCCAACTTCTGGGCTTCGAGCCGTTTCAACGGATCTTCCAAACCGCTGCACAATACGGGCACCCTCAAGAATTACGTAGGAGGGCAGGCCTACGGCCTCGGCGCCAAATATGCCAAGGGCCCGATCTTCGTGGGTGCAGACTGGCTGAAGATCGATGCCGAGACCATCAACAAGACCGGCCTGGCCAACGACAGCGGCTGGCAAATCGGAGGCCGATATACCTTCGGTGCCTTCTCGGTGGCCGCGTTCTATGAGGATGTCAAAGACCTGGGCCTAGGGCGCAATACCTACGTCAACGCCATCTACAAGACAGGGCGGCTGCGCATCATCGGGGCTTATGGACAGAACCGAGACGGCACCGTCTATGGCAACAAGGACTGGAACGACTGGAGCCTGGGCGTGAAATACAACCTGACGAAGAAGTCCGAGCTACTGGCGGCCTGGAACAGCCGTCGAGACGATACCGCAAACAAGGATTTCAATACCTTGACTGTAGGCTTCAACGCCAAGTTCGGTTATTGAGGAGACGAAATTGCAAGCCATCCTGTTTTGCATTTTTATCCTCTTGGCGCCGCCGCTTCTGGCGGCGCGTCCTTCCTTTCTCGTCGACGCGGACTGGCTGGAGAAGCATCTCAAGGATCCCGAGCTCGTGATACTCGAGGTGCGTTACTACCCGCATCGCTATTACACGATCGGCCATATTCCGGGTGCGATCCAAGTCCAGCGGTTCAAGGACCTGGGCGACAATTTCGCCGTTCCCTTGATGCGCTTTCCATCCCGGGCACAGTTCCAGAAGACGCTACGGCGCTGGGGTGTGAACGATGATTCGCTCATCGTCATCTATGACGATTCACGCACCGCCTTGGCATCCCGGCTCTACTACCTTCTGGATCTCTACGGTTTCGACATGAAACGGGTCAAGATTCTGGAGGGTGGAACCATAGAATGGACGGCTTTTCACAAACTTTCCAAACAGACACCCCATCCCAGGCCCGGCTCCGTAACCCTCAAACCGGCCAGAAGAAACCTCTACGTGGAATGGACACAAGTCTATGACGACGTCGTCTCGCGTCGAGATCCCCGGGTGGTGTTGCTCGATGCACGTCCCCATGACATGTATACGGGCAAGGTCATCAAGCATGCCATACGCGGCGGTCATATCCCCGGCGCGATCAATATCGTCAGTCTGGACGGTACCGATCCCGAATCCCAGCGTTGGTTGCCCCTGGAACGCTTGGCCGAGCTCTACGCGCCGATTCCGAGAGACAAGACGGTCTATGTCTATTGCCACGACGGTTTTCGTATGAGCCTGGCCTACGTGCAGCTCAAGGCCCTGGGTTACATGGACGTGCGTCTTTACAACGGTGGCTGGGCACACTGGGGCAATGCCCTGACCCTGCCCGTGGTGGAAGGGGAAGACCCATTCGACGAGAATTTCAAGCTGTAGACAAGCGACGCCCCCCATGCACGTGAGCGGGTTGTCCCAAAGGGCCGCCCCCGGTAAGGGGTGAGCAGATTCTGGATCGCTTTTCCGGATCGTCGGCACGAACGGTGGATGCGCCCGATTCGGAGGTGTCACACTACGCTTGCGGCAATTTGCCCCTTTTGTCATAATACGCGCCCCCTTGCCCAAGGGGGCCAGCAATCAGGAACGAAATTTCAGCCACGGGATCACGATCATGTCCAGAGTCTGTCAGGTCACCGGGAAGCGGCCGGTCACCGGCCACAACGTTTCCCACGCCAACAACAAGACCAAGCGGCGCTTCCTGCCCAACCT
>RFJM01000538.1 GCA_003694905.1 Caldilineae bacterium | reverse complement strand
CTCCTCGGCAGGTGCAGCTTCCTCAGCCGGCGCGGCCTCTTCGGCCGGTGCAGCGGGCGCAGGTGCGGGGGCTGCCGGCTGGGCGCAGGCGGCCAATACCAGCGCCAGGCCTGCCATCATCACGACAAACAACAAATACTTGTGAGATCTCATGGGTTTCTCCTCCAACTGAGAAATAGAGAGTGTAAGGGATACGAGAGAGGACTGAGGACGGACTCGTTAACACTTGTCTGGATTCATCACCTCCTGAAAGACGGTAGACCGCTGTGGGACGTACGACGAGATCAGGGAGCAGACGGTCGAGCGGACGTTCCCTGGCCCACAGGGCCTTCGGGCCGATAGAGTCGCTTGAGCAGCGCAAACTCGTCGTAGACGGTCCACTCCTGCTGGATGCAGCCGTCTGCAACGAGATGGTGGGATATGCCGAGGATGGATACGCGCCTGCCGGTTGGGGGGCCGTAAACGCCGGGGCCCAGATGGGTGCCCGAGAGAGTCCAGCGCGTGGCCGTGCGGTAGCGGTCCGACCCTCCTGCCAGGGCACAGAAGTGATCAATGCTCAAGGCGGCGTCGGGGAACGCCGCCAGCATGGCGAGAATGTGCGCCTTGAGATCACCGCGGCCGTAGAGCTCGCGGCCGCCGGGTAGATGGCCGGTGTAGGTAGATGCATGGCTTTCATCGATGGTATTGAGCAGACGCCAGTTCCAGATCTGGTGTAGCACGCGGGGAATGAAGTCGGTGATGTCGAACTCGGGGGGTGGGGGCGGCAACCTTGCGGGGGTATCCTGGCCCTGCACCCGTTCAACCTCGCCGACCGGCTGAAACGCTGAGACGCCGCTGTTGCGCTCCGCCATCTCGCGAGCCAGTTCGCCGGGATCGAACCCCAGTTGCCGCACGAGGGTCAAATTGTCCCGTACCAGCCATTCTTCCATGATTCGATTTTGGCGAACGACACAGTCGGCAATGGCCATGTATCGTACCTGCCGTCCTGTGGGCGGCCCGAACTCACTGTAGCCGGTATTGCGCCCCACATGAGTGATGCGATGGGAAGTGTAAAAGCCCTTCTGGTCATCACCGCACCAGATCACATCATCGCCGTAGAGCCGGCGATCGGGGAAGGCAGCCAGGGCCGCGAGCGTGCCGCGGATCATGGCCTCCCGACCGTAGACCAGGCCTTCGGCCGTGTGAACGCGGCAGTTGTGGGTGTAGTAGTCGTAGATCAGACCGACACCTTTCCCCTCCCAAATGTCGTGAGTAATTTGGAGGATATAGTGGACGATATCGGTAAAGCGTTCCTCAAAGCCCTCCATCTCCTGCAGGCGGCCGCGATCGGCGGAGAAGATTCGGGCGATGTCACCCTTACCCTGTAAGGTCAGTGCGGGGGGAGGGGCGTGAACGGATGAGGATTCCACGGTTCGAAAACGATTTCGATAATTGTGAGAAAAAGAGACCGGACCATCCCTGACCGGGTGTCGTCAACCGGCGGTAGAGGCCCGAACAACGAGCTTGAAGGGGAGTCTGAGTTGAGTGGCCGTGGCCGTGGGCTCCTGAACCATGCGGAGCAACGTCCCGGTCGCCACACGCCCGATCTCGGCCAGAGGGGGATGCATGGTAGTGAGGGCGGGGCTAACAGCCAGAGAATCGCGGAGGTCGTCGGCACCGGCAACGGCCACATCCTGCGGAATGCGCAGGCCACGGTCCTGAATCGCCTGGATGCACTCGATGGCGATGGGATCGTTCAGGCCGATGATCGCCGTGGGTGGATGGGGCAGCGAGAGCAGACGATTGGCCGCCTCGTAGGCGGTGCCTCGGGCCAGATCTGTGCGGGCGATTAGGGTCTCATCGATGCGAATACCGGCGGCACCTAGAGCCTGGGCATACCCCAACAACCGATCCTCGCCGGTTTCCAGGCTTGACCGAGTCACAAAGGCAATCCGGCGATGGCCCAGTTCGAGCAGGTGCCTGGTGATGAGCGCACCTCCTTCCACATCGTCGGGAGTTACGAAGGAGACATCTGGATCGTCGACGCGGCGGGCCAGGACCACGAAAGGCATGCGCTCCTTTTTGAGCAGCCTTACCGTATGTTTCCAATTGAGCCCACCCATCAGCAAGAATCCGTCCACTTCCCGCGCCCGTACAACCTGCAGCAGCAGATCCAGCCGGTCTTCCCGGAAAGGATAAAGAATAAGATTGTAGCCCTGTTCTTCTGCGGCGGCGACGGCGCCGTTGATGATTCTGGAAGCGTATTCACCAATGAGGTTGACCGGATACCCGTAGGAAAAGCCCAGCTTCTCCGTGCGGCGGCGGCGTAGATTGCGAGCCGCGGCACTGGGGGTATAGCCCAACGCCGCAGCCGCCTCACGCACGCGGCGTTTGGTCGCCTCGGATACGTCGTTGTAGTCGTTGAGCGCCTTGGAGACCGTAGAGACTGAGAGACCCAGATGACGAGAAATGTCGTCAATGGTGACGGGCACGCGAACACCCCGGGCGGAAACGGAGAGGGCGAAACAGTCGATGTTCAAGTATAGCGCGAAATCGTTTTCGAGTCAAGGGGTTTTGCATACGTTTCCAGACAACGGCGCGAAGGCCCAGGCACTTTGCCCGGTGCCCCCACGCCCCGGCGGAGACGGCGGATTTCAGACAGCCATCCCACTGGAGCTCAGAGGTCGCAGAAGCCGAAACAGCAGGTATTGACCGCGCGTTTGGTAGTTCCTTCTACACATCGGCAACTCGCCACTCCCCGCGGACAAGTGGCTCTGCGCTTGCAGGCGTACCCCGGCGAAACGCACCGGGTGCCACGTCTGCCCTTGGCCGGCCGCCCTTCCTGCTGCCTCTTCTTTCCTGTACAGTGTCCTCAGTCCAGCCAGGGCAAATAGACCAGTTCAATCAGGTGGCCGTCTGGGTCGCGAATGTAAAGCTGGGTACCACCATCTCCACGGGGCCGTGGACCGGCCACGATCGGCCAGTCGTGCGCCTGCAGATGTCTCACGGTCTCATCGATATCACCTATGCGGAAGCACATATGGCGGGCATAGGTGACATCGCGCGGGGGGTTGGGCTGCAGTGGCTTGTCGCCCGGCTCTTGCACAGAATCGCGAGCCAGCACCAGGTGGACTTCGGCCTCCCCCTTACGGACCCAGGCGATGCCGAAGTCGTAATGGGGCGGATAGGGGATTTCTTCCATGCCCAGGATGCCACAGTAGAAGCGCTTGGCGCGCTCGACATCCCGGACAATGATGCTGCAGTGATGGATCTGTTTGAGTTCGATCATGGATTTGTCTCTATAGGCCCGGCATCCTGAGACGCCGGTGTGGGAGGAGGCTCGGCGGACGGACGAGGGGCGATGTGTTGCACAAGGCCTAGTTCGCCTACGCTCATCCAGGTCTTCTGGATGCGGTGGCGACGGATGTAGTGGTGGCTGATCCCTTGGAGGCGGAGGCGATGGAGGCTGGGCGGTCCCCAGTAGGCGGGACCTGCATGCGTACCCACCAAGGTCCAGAGCGCGGCGACATGATAGCCGCGACGCCCGTCTCCCTCCCACACAGTCCGGTCGATGCTCACTGTGAGATCCGGCAGCATGTTCAGCCGCTCCAATACCCAGGACCGGATCGCCTGGACACCGTGGCGGGGTTCGCCCCAGCCGTATTCCTCCGCCTGCGGGGCGTAGAGGTTCTCCACCTCACCCACGAGGCGCCAGTTCCAGATGGCATCGTAGCAGCGTCGCAGAAAACGGTCAACCGCAAAGGGATCGGGCAGTGGAGGAAGGGCGGGCGGCGGGAGCTGGCCCCGTGTCCGCTCGGCCTCGCCCACGGGTTGCCAGGCACCATCCCGCGGGCAGGGAAGGCCGTAGTACGTTTCCAACTGCTCCAACACCTGCAGGGGGTCGAGGCCCAACTGTCGAAGAAGCCCTACCTCGTCCACCTCCTGCCATACCTCGCGGATCCGTCCCTGGATCACGCGGTAGAGCAGATGAGCCCGGATCGAGAAGGAGCGTCCTGTCGGGAGGCCGTAGATGCTGGGGTTGAGATGGTGACCGCTCAGGAGGCGTTGTTCTGCGACCCAAGCATCGGCAGCCTCGCCGTTGACGATGAGATGCTCGCAAGTCACCTGCACGTCGGGGAAGGCACCCAGCCAGGAGAGGATGTCGGCCATCCACGCTTCCCGGCCGTGGCAGGAACGACCGGATGGGCCGTGTACCCTGACATTGCTGTACGCCCGGTGGTAGAGTTCGCCGATCTGTTTCCGGTTCCAGACGCGATCGGTGGTCTCCAGGATGAAGGTACGTGGGTCGGGAAACGAGGAGGTCATGCAGGATCAGGGCGGATGATAGGCAGAAGCGGAGGGCATGCCACAGCGTGGTCATTATACATGAGAGGGCCAGGCAGCAACAGCGGGAGTAGCGCGACCCGGCAAGAATCGGCCCACGTCAGCGGCGAGGCCGGCGCGGACGAGGACGAGCACCCCCTGCCCGCTTGCTCTCGGCCAGCTCGGGCGTCTTCTTGACCGGATGAAGGTCTTCGGGCCGAAGAATGCAGGACAGGTCGAGTGGGTACCTGCCGTACTCCCAGGCTGCCTCGAACATGGCGAGCACATTCTCTGGCGGGACATCTTCCCCGATGTCGTGGCAGGTGGAAAGGATGTAGCCGCCGCCACGGCCCAGGTCCCAGATGCGCTTGGCCACGTCGTAGCGCACCTGCTCGGGGGTAGAGAAAGGCAGCATTTGCTGTACGTCGATGGCACCGTGGAAAACGAGCCGGTCGCCGAACTCTTCCTTCATCCAGTAGGTGTCCATGCCCATGGCGGAGGTCTGGATGGGATTCAAGATGTCGACCCCCATTTCGATGATGTCCTCCATCACGGGCACGACGCTGCCGTCCGTATGGTAACAGAGTTTCACATCCCCCAAGCTCTTGATGTGGTCGAACAGCTCTGCCAGCCGGGGTTTCACCAGCCGGCGGAAGATGTCGGGCGAAATGAGCATGTTGTTCTGGGCACCGATGTCGTCGGTGAAGTACACCATCTGCACGTAGGGCCCCACCTCGCGCATGTAGCCGGTCCAGGCTTCCTTGTAAAAAGCCAGCAGTTTGTCCAGCACGGCCTCGGCAAAGTCCAATTCTCCGGCCAGCGCCGAGAAGTAGCGCATGTATCCGCACACCTGCAGGGCCTTGGTCAATAAGCCGCCCTTGATGCTGTCTGCGACGATGACGTAATCGGTGTTGTCGTAGAGCCACTTTGCCCGCTCGCCCAGCCCCTCCCACATCCGCGAATCGGTGGGGTCGGGCCATGGGTACGTTTCCAAATCGGCAAGGGTAGCATCGGCCAGGGGGGATTCTGACAGACTATAGGAGTTCAACATCTTCACCCACTTGATGCCCCACATGTCGATATAGGCGTCTTCGCCCTCCACCTCTTTCACATTTATCCAGTGCGGCTCCAGCCAGCGGAAATCCACATGGAACCTGCGCAACAGTTTCTCATCAGGATACACGTTCTGCACCATGCGGTCCAGGATCTTGTTCTCGTTCTGCAGTTCCGGATCGCCCAAATACTGCTTGAGTTTGATGTAACCGTTGCGGTGGATGGAACCCACATGGCGGCCCCAATCGATGGGGACACGATCGGGTTCGCGATGATTGACGACGGCCTGGAAACGTTCTCGGGGTGTCATGGCGGTCAGAAAGAAAGGAGCGGTCGGGTGGGAATGAAGATAGGTTCAGGCAAGATGGCCGGGCGTGTACGTCTCCGGACGGATGCCAAGCATGTCGCAGAGGTGGAGTAGTTCGGGCAGGTACTGGCCGTCGACGGCCAGGATGTGGTTTGAAGCAAAGCCTGCCAGAAAAGCATCGATGTCTACCTCGAGCCGGGCAAAGGCCGTGGGGAGCTGATGGCTGCCGCGAGCGGCAACAAACGCCCGCAGCTTTTCTTCGGAGACCTGCGTGGTCTCACCCTGGATGATGGACATGTGGTAGACGCCCTGGCGCCGGAACAGGCGGGCAAAGGTGAGAGGACCGGGCGCGGTATGAAAGTAGGTGATGGCTCCCCCGCCGGGGCGGTTAGCAGGGCGCAACTGCACGTGACGCAGATTCTCGGCCGGATCGTCGGAGCGTGCGGCATACCAGGAGCAGAAGGCACCACAATTGGGCATATAGAAAACACCGGCCTCATCGTCGATGTAGCTTACATCCATGAAGAGCACAGGTTTACCACCGGAGACCAGCTTCAGGATCTCCATAGTTAGGGCGGCATCGGCATCGGCCTCGCAGGCCATCATGACGGGCTCGCGCTCCCCTTCGCTGTCGTAAGGCCCCGGCAGCAGGGCCGCCGTCAGACACTGGGGCACGTAGAAATTGGTCAGGTCGGGCATGCACTTGATGGCCACAAAGTCCAGCCCGCGCTCGGCGATGAGGTCGCGCGTGGCCAGATAGCAGCGAGCCTGAAACATAAGCTTTTCGCGCGTGAGCCTGCCCTGTCCATAATCGACCCGCCCAGCCATCCGCTCCAGCCACCCCACCATCCCTGCCGCCCGTTGCTCCTCCACCAGCTCGGCCCGGCGGATGATCTCCAGCTGATCGATATGTTCGGTGTCCACCTGGAACAGCCGCTTCCACTGCAAGGGATCGAAGGTGCCGGTATCGATACCCAGCGAGCGTCCGCCGAACAGTCCGAAGACGCGGCCACGCAGCCGGGCGCGTACCGCGGCGGCTCGACAGAAGGGGAGTATCCTTTCCGCGATGCGCTGCGCACCGGCGCCCTCGAAGTCATCTCGGACGCGCAGATGCGGATAGCCGATCTGATCGAGCGTGCCGGCCACGCCCAGGAAGCCTACGGTACCGTGGGTGCCGGGATGGCGGTTGGAGAGTACAACGGTGGGGAGCCCCATCTGTTGAATGCCCCGCACCACCAGGTTGGGAGAGGTCCAACAGGGGACATGGGCGACCAGGGCCTCGATCCCTGCGGCCTGCAGGGCCGTGGCCTGCGCGTCGATCTCCCGCTTGTGACGTGCCACGGCCGTACTGGCATGGAGTTCAATGGGCAGGTCGCGAAAGAAAGCCAGGGCCTGCCGGTGGCGGGGCTCGGTGAGCTGGCGGAATACGACTTCCCACTCATGGGAGCGGTTGTCGCCGAAGGTGATGAGACCGACTTTCGGTGGTTGCATACGCTTTCATGAAGAGAAGGATGGCTATTTCTCCAGGGCACGAGGAAAGGCCTGGATCGAGCGCCCGCCATCCACATAGATGGTTTGGCCCACAATGTAGCTGGCGTCCTCGCTGGCCAGGAAGACGCAGACACGGGCGATCTCCTCGCAGGAAGCAATGTAGCCGATAGGCAACCGGCGCATCAGCTCTTCGTGCTTCTCCTGGTTGTGAACAACGCGCTGCATCAGTTCCGTCAATACAGGGCCGGGTGCCACGCAGTTGACACGGATGCCTTTATCGATAAGAGCCAGCCCCATGGCAGTGGTGAGCTGGTTGACGCCGCCCTTGGCCGCGCAGTACGGTACCTGGTCGGCCAACGCCAGCCGCGCCATCACCGAGGAGATGTTTACGATGTAGCCGGGCTTGCCTTGCTCGACCATGACTCTGGCCCCGGCCTGGCTCATGAGAAAGGTGCCCTTCAGGTCCACGCTCATGACCCAGTCCCAGTCCTCTTCGCTGATGTCAAAGAAGTCGGCAGCGTGGTTCACACCGGCATTATTGACCACAATGTCGACGGTACCATAGGTTTCCAGGGTGCGCTCGATGACGTGGTCGATGTCCGCCTTCTTGCTGACATCACAACGCACGAAAATGGCGTCGCCACCCGCGGCCCGGATCTCTTCGACCACCTTCTCGCCCAGGTCGACCGACCGTCCGGTGCCCACCACCTTTGCGCCTTCCCTGGCGAACTCCTTGGCGATGGCCACACCGATGCCCTTGGTGGTACCCGTGATGATCGCTACTTTGTCCTTAAGTTTCATGGTTTGTACAATACGGTAGGGAATGGTTGTCGTTCGTCAATCGAGATACGGCAGGGGGCCGGGCAGTCGGCTGTGGAGGCTGCTGTGATCTGGCGCACCGCGCCCCCTACCGGCAGGCATGATGTCAGGCCCAAGGCGTGCCCTCGGGCGGTTCCGTCTCCAGCGGTTTGACGCCTGGCTCATAGCGCGAGCGGATGTCTTCGATCAGCTCGGCGATGTAGCCCACCACCGTCTTGACCATCTTCTCGCCTTTTTCCACCGTCGCCAGCGTGGCGTCTCCGATGATACCGTTTTTCAGTTCTCGCACTTCGGGTCGGGCAAAGGTGCCTTCAAAATGGTACATCATGCCCGGCCCCGCCGGCATACCGGGACCGATGATAAAGCGCTTGTCGACCAGCGGGGTTCCACCGCCCTTGTCCGCTTTGCTCATGTCCACCAGGTCGGGATAGAGGTAGAGCGCCATCGAGGTTTCTGCCTCGTCGGCGTGCCACATACCCGTCTCCAGGATATTCTGCTGATCGCGCAGGAAGTCATACCAGTGGAGAGAGAGGGTGAAGATGCCCTGCATACCCAACTTGTGAACGGCCACAATTGTGGATGAGACCTGGCCATGGGCCGAGAGGATGATGAATTTATTGTAGCCGGCCACGGTCGCGCCCTTGATGATGTCCTCCAGCATCATGATATGGGTTTCGTAGCGCAGGGGGATGTTGCCGGGCATGCCCCAGTGATGGGCAGGGTGGGATCCGTACATCGGGCAAGGCAGCAACATCACCCCCGTGGCCTTGGATACCTCCTCGGCCAGACCAATAGCATTGAAGTCATCCGAGCCGCAGGGACAGTGAGGACCGTGCTGCTCGATGG
>RFJM01000537.1 GCA_003694905.1 Caldilineae bacterium | reverse complement strand
GCCATAAGGCGAATGCAATCAGGCTCGCTGGCCCGTTCTTCTTGTTCGAGTTCGAGCATGGCGCTTCCGGAGCTGTTGTCGGCGTCGGCACGCCACGCAAGGCACCACCAGCGGTTGCGCTGATGGGGCGCTCCAACGTCGGAAGCGGCCAGACACGCCCAGAGAGCATCAAACCCGCGCGCGGCAAGATCGGCCTCGACGATTGCGAGCGGCTGTTCTCCACCTCCGGCAGAAGCGATGGCTGCGACATTTTCCAGGAACAGGAATCGCGGTCGAACCGCATCGGCGATGCGCAGGACTTCGCGGTAGAGACCTGAGCGCGTGCCCTCGCCAACGCCTGCGCGTTTTCCGGCGCTGCTAATATCCTGGCAAGGGAAGCCCGCATGGATGATATCCATGCAGCCGGCGTATTCGGATGGATCGAACAGCCGAACGTCTCCCTCCCACACGTGCAGGCCGGGGAACCACCCATCGGCGGCTCGCTGGCGGAGCACTTCACAGGCGTGCGGCTCCCACTCGACGGCGACGACGGGCTCGTGGCCGAGGATGAGGTCGGCGAGCGGGCCGCCTCCCGCTCCGGCGAACAGGTGCATTGTTCGCATGTCACCGTGCCCTCCGCTCATCCGTGCTGGCGGCGAACAAACGCGCTTGCGGATGCTTTACCCAGCACATCTCGGTCCTCGCGGCGCGTTTCATTGCTGCGCCCGCACCACGCAACTTTGACCCTCTCCATCTGCTGGCGGCATAGCAGGCGGTTTGAAACTCGACACGCTCCCACCCAGCTTCCTCCAGCCGGCGATAGATGCCGTTGTCATACCCGCTGAGGACAGCACGCCCCTTGATTTGAAGCAGCGTATCGACAAGGGCCTCATGGTGGGCGTCGTCGCACTCGCACGCATAAACGTCCTTATCCTTTCGTGTGTCGTGGACGTATGGCGGATCGATGTAGAACACCGTGTCCTCAGAGTCCCAGTATCGGATCACCTCAATCGCGTCCCGGCTGTCGATCTGGACTCGGGTGAGGCGGTCGTGCCACCACTGGAGTAACTTTATTCGCCCGCGCCATTTGTTGACTGTATCCGCCATGCTACGGTTGCTTATGAAAGCTCGCCCCCAGCAGCCTTCTGTTTTGGCCACCCCGCTGAAGCTTTGATTCTGGGCAACGAAGAATGCCCACGCCCTTTCCTCGGGATCGTCGGATGTCTCCAGCACATTCAGCGCCCGTCGGAACTCTTCCAAGGCATACGGGGTCCAAGTGATGCGGCGCGCGAACCGTTCAAAGCGCTCGGGGTCCTGCAAGCACCGAAACAGGTTGACCACATCCCCGTTCAGATCATTCAGCACCTCCACGGGAAAGGGACGCGGAAGATGCCAGAACACCGATGCCATGCCGCAATACGGCTCGACGTAAACCCTACCCCTCGGGATCAAGGGCAGTATCCGTCTCGCCATGTTTCCCTTCCCGCCAAACCACCGGCATGGCGCCATCACCCGATCCGGCATGGCAATGTGGTCCAATGGCATCTCAATCTGTTCGGCCATTGTCCACCCTCCGCTCATCCGCGCCGGCGACGAACAGCAGCACGACGACAATCGCCAGCAGCCACAGGATCAGCCAGGTCATGCGGCGCCATCCAGCTTTCGGCGCACAAACGCCCGCACGCTTGGCTCGTCGCCGGCAAGAGCCATGCCGAGCAACCACCAATGCACCTTACCAAGCCGAGAGCCGCAGGGGGCGCGCCATAGGAGATTGCTCTTGGACACCAACCAGCACACTTGCCCAAACACCCTCAAAAGAAACCACTCGATCGCATACAAAGCCTTCATCACGCCTCCTTCGCGTTCCTCGACTTGACCGCTTCTACTTCTTCCCGCCTCACGGTCGTATGCCACACCCGCCCCCAGGCCGTGTTGCACACCCGCACCCACTCAACCCCCTCGCCGTCCGTCCATACGCCAGCGACCGCGAACGTCCGGCGCTCCGGCGCTCCCTTGAGCCGCACGCGCATCCCCGGACTCACATCCATGCCCGAACCCACATCCACAGGTACCCGAGCGCCATCAGACCGGAGAGAACGCCGTCCCAATGCACCCGGAAGCCGCGCGATTTGCGCGCTGGCGCACTTTTCACACCGCGCACAAGCCTTCCCCTGCCCGAAGCCTGAAACTCGCTCAGAACCAAAATCCGGCCCTCATACCACTTTGCGCAGGCGTCACATAGCCCGCCCGCGCTCGCCTCAACCGGCCACTCGCCGCAATGAATGCACTTGCCGATCACGCTGCGCCTCCAAGCGCCGCCAGCGCTTGCACCTCATGGCCCAGGCTTGCCAGCCCGCCGCTGGTGCCGCCGGCCTCGACCACCTTGCACTTGCCCGGATCACCGATGGCGACAACCCGGAAGCGGGCATCAGCAACGGCCTGCTCGCGCTCGAAGCGCCCGGCCAGCCTCGGCGGATACGGAAGCCCCGGCTTGTAGGCCATGTAGGCTTTGACGAAATCACGCCGACGGAATGGCTGCTCATCCTCGGTCATAAGCCCGACCGCCTCCCACGATCCGAACGCGATCTGGATTGCGTAGTGGATGGCCGGATCATCAAACACGACGGTCTGGTAGGTGCCGACACTCCCGACCGCATCAAGCACTCGCCGCCAGGCAAGCTCGGCACGGGCCTCGCGGGTGTCCTTGTTGCCGCCCTCGATGTGCCGGATGACGTCCGCTGGCGTCGGCTGAAACGATCCGCGCTCGGGATCGGTCAGGTGCGCCTCGAAGCCATTGGCAACCTGCTCAATCGAAAACCTCTTGAGGCACCGCCACCACATTTCGATTCCCATCTCATCCGGCATCGTCCATCGCGGGTTCATCGAGAACGTGGCATTGAGAATCGCCGCGAACTTGGGCTTGTCGCTTTCGTTCATGCTCTCCCTCCTTTGGCAAGCCAGCGGTCCGCAGCCGTCATGGCCTTTCGCTTCGGCGATTCCTGCCGCACCGGACGAATCACCGGCTCGATTTCATCTTCCCATCGGTTCTGATTGATGTAGGTGAGCGGGTTGGGGATGTAGCCCTCAATCCACTTGCGGTCGTGAGCCATGCGGCGCTTCACGTCCGCAATCAGCATGTCGGCCATG
>RFJM01000536.1 GCA_003694905.1 Caldilineae bacterium | reverse complement strand
GGCAGATAGAGGGTGTAGCGCGTGGCCTTTGGGGTGATCTCGATATTTCCGGCTTTCCAGCCGGCGCCGTTGCGGCTGCCGTAGCTGTGCCAGTGCTCGGGATCCCCCAGGCTGGTGGCGAGACCCCGCAGCCCGACATCGTCCCGGCAATACAGGACCTGCCCACCGGGCCGCAGATTGCGCACGAATTTGCGGAAGGCGAATTCGTAGCTCTGGCGGTTGGGGAAGCAGTCGGGATGGTCCCAGTCGAGGCTGGTGAGCACGGCGATGGCGGGGCTGAGCCCGAGGAAGGCGTAATCGTACTCATCCGCCTCGATGACGAAAAGGGGGCCGATTCCCGCCGCGCTGATGCCCAGGCCCGGCACTTCGCTGCCGATGATGTAGCCGGGTTCCACGCCCGCCTTGGTGAGGATGTGGGTGATCATGGCGGTGGTGGTGGTCTTGCCGTGGGTGCCTGCCACGGCGATGACGCGGCGGCCGCGGGTCAGCGGGCCCAGGAACTCGCGGCGGTGGATGATGGGCACGCCCTGACGCCGCGCTTCCACGAGCTCGGGGTTTTCTGCCGGCACAGCGGAAGATGCCAGCACCACATCGGGGAGCTGAGGATGCTTGTCCTGATAGAGATGGCGGGGGTCGTGACCGATCATGATGCTGGCTCCAAGCTGGTCGAGCCAGGTGGTGCGCGGTGAGCTGTGCATGTCGCTGCCGCTGACCTGGAAGCCCATGTCCAATAGCACGTTGGCAATAGGGGCCAGGCCGGTGCCGCCGATACCGACGAGATGGACGCGGTAGCGGTGCCGGTGTGCAGGTGGCGCTTGGAAAAGGGAATGCCAGGACATAACGTGATTGCGTGAATTCGTGCGGAAGATGCGCTGCACGTGCCACGCGGAGGTGGGGGAATTATTGAACATGGTGGGGGAATGTGGGGGAATAGAGGCGCATGGAGACTGCAATGGGCCATGTCGCCGGCCGGCACGGCCGGGCAATGGCATTCAGGCTCCGAGATCCGTGCACCTCGGGCGGATAGGAGGGGGGAGAAAATCAGATGGGAACCTCTCTCGCGGGGATGCGGTTATTTCCGGACTCGCAGAAGCATGAGGACCATGACCATGCCGGCCCAAAACATGGGGGGAGCAACGTAGGGCGGCAGGTAGTTGGCAAAGGCTTCTGCCGGAGGGCGCAGGGGAAGGATGAGGAGTCCGGTGTCGGCAAAGGGGTATTCGTAGAAATCCTGGAAGTACCAGAGGGAGCCGGCCACCAGATAGCCGTTGAGCGCACCGATAAGCAGGTCGAGCACAACGGCATTGGGACCGCGCTTGAGCTTGCCCTTGAAGCTGAAGGTGTCGCCGGCATAGGAGGAGAAGAGGACGAGGATGAAGAAGATGGAAAAGGTGAGGCTGAGGATGTGTTGGGTGGTACGGTTGTCGAAGGGGGGACGGTTGAGGAGTTGGGTGAGATAGCGCAGGGCGAGGGGGACGTATTTCTGGCCGAAGAACGTGATGATGAAGAGGGCTACGAAAATGAGGGTGGTGACACCCAGTTCACGTTCGTATCCCCGCACCAGGGCGACGAAGAGAAAGAAGAGGAAGATAACCAGGAAGAGGATCTCGATGGGGCCCATGGCGGGGTGGCCGAAGGTAGGGGAAGAGGGGCCTCATCCCGACGCCTGCTGCCGCCGGTCAGCGGCTGCTGGCGCCGCGCCAGCCGACGTACAGCAGGAGCGCCAGGATGAGTATGGGAATGGACCAGGTGCCGAGGTTGCCGAAGAGAATGGCGAAGGGGAGGACGACGATTCTGAAGATGACGTCAAAGACATCGAGCAGGCCGAGGATGGCGGGCCTGGCCGCCTGCGGAGACGTGGGCAGGGGAGGCAGGTCACGGGGCAGGAGGGGAATGAAGAGGTAGGCGAGCAGGAGGCCGTTGAAGGCGCCCAACAACAGGCCCAGGATGGGGCCGCCGCGGCTTCTCAGCTTGTTGCCGGCGATGAGGCCGATGATGATGAGGGCGATCATCAGCAGGAAGGTGGCAATGAGCTTGTCGTCCGGGCTGATGAGGGGGCGGGCCGCCTGCACGCGCATGAAAGCACGAGAAAAGGCCTCGGGTGAGACATCGCCCGTGAGCACGGCTTTGCCACCGCCGTAGGCCAGGAAGAGGAGGGCCTGGTAGATGCCGTTGAGGGTGCGTACGACCGAATCGCCCAGCAGGGCCGGCCGGCCGACGGCTACCCCCAGGATGATGAAACCGGCTTTGATGAGTTCGGCGATGAAACCGTTGCGCGCTCCCTGAAAGGCAAAGAAGCCGATCAGGAGGAACATGATTACGGCGGTTTGCAGCTCACCGAAGGAGAATGCTTGCATATCAGGAGACTCTTGCCAGATCGAGAAGGGCCGAGGCGATGGCCTGGGCGGCGTCCGGTCGGGCCAGGGCGCGACTGGCCTGGCTCATGGTTCGCAGCCGGTCGGGGTCGTGCAGGAGGTCGAGCAAGGTAGGCAACAGTTTTGTGGAAAGCTGGTCGTTTTCGAGGACGACGGCTGCGCCTCGTTTGGCCAGATACCGGGCATTCGGATACTGGTGCCCACCGGAGATGGGGAGGGGCACCAGGACGGCTGGGAGCCCGACGGCGGGCAGTTCGCCCAAGGTGGCAGCGCCGGCGCGGGTGAGGGCCAGGTCCGCGGCCCGAAAGGCCAGAGACATCTCGTCATGGAGGTAGGGGAAGAGCCGATAGCGGGAGCGCCGGGTTGGGGTCAGGGCGTCGGCACGGGTCTGTGCAACGGACCAGTCGCGATGACCGCTGATGTGGATGACCTGAGCTTCTTGCAGCAGCTCGGGCAGGATCTGGGCCACGGCGATGTTCAGGGATCGCGCACCCTGGCTGCCGCCGTAGACCAGCAGCACGGGGAGGTCCTCCTGCAGCCGGAAAAAGGCCCGAGCCTGCCGGCTGTCGAGCCGGGCATCCACCAGTTCCGGGCGCACCGGATAGCCGGTGACAACAACGTCCTTGCCCGGAAAGTGGTCCGCGACTTCGGGAAAGCTGACCGCGATGCGATCGGCATAACGGGCCAGGCGTTGTACGGCCAGCCCGGGGACCAGGTCGGGCAGGTAGATGAGGGTGGGCAGGTGCCGGCGGTGGGCCGCCCAGACGACCGGGGCGCAGACATAGCCCCCGGTGACGAAGAGGACATCGGGCTGCCACTGCCGGATGATGGCGCGGGCTTCGAGCAGGCCCCGAACCATGCGCAGGCTGTTGCGGGCAAGCTTGAAGGGATTGAAGATGCGCAACTGGCCGGCGTGGATGGGGGTGAAGGCCAGGCCGGCGCGGGCAACCAGTTCGGCCTCGACGCCGTCGGCGGTGCCGAGATAGCGGATATGGAGCGTTGTTAAGTCAGCGGCGGGTGTTGGAGTGGCGGGCGAAGGTGTTGCCGAGGATTCTCGTAGCGCCGCGACGACGCTGAGAATGGGATACACGTGGCCGCCGGTTCCGCCGCCAGAGACGAGTAAGCGCATCGAGGGTGATTCCTTGGCCTCCGCGGGAGATGTTGAGCAGAATGCCTACCGCAGCCAGATTGGCCAGCATAGCCGAGCCGCCGTAGGTGAAGAAGGGCAACGGCAGCCCGGTGTAGGGGAAGGTGGCGGTGATGACTGCAATGTTGAACAGCGCCTGCAGGACCAGCCAGGTGGTGATACCGAAGGCTACCAGGCTGCCAAACGCATCGGGGGCCCTCAGGGCGATGCGCACCCCGCGATAGGCGAAGTAGAGGAAGAGGGCCAGGATGGACAGGGTGCCGATCAATCCCAGCTCCTCGCCGACCACGGCAAAGATGCTGTCGGAATGCACGGCGGGCAGGCCACCGGGTCGTTTGTGCACGCTGTTGGCCAGTCCGGTGCCGAAGAACCCGCCCTCGACCAGGGCCAGAATGCCTTCGCGCACCTGGAAGTCGGGGCTGCTGAGCGGATTGGGCAGTGTTTGCAAATAGTCAATGACGCGCTCGCGGGCATGGCTTTGCTGCGTGATGATGCCCGCGAAGGTGAGTCCGCCCATCAGGCCCAGAATCCCGATTTGCACAACATCTGCCCCCGCGACGAAGAACATGGCCCCTGCGGTGACGGTCACGAGCGCAGCGGTGGAAATGTCGGGCTGAATAACGATCAGGCCGACCAGCAGGCCCAGAAGGACGGCAAAGGGGATAAGGCCATAGCTGACTTTGCGCAGATCCTTACCCTTGGACGCAAGCCAGGCGCCGATATAGATGACGATGCTGAGTTTGGCTATCTCGGAGGGCTGGATCGATCCCCCCAATATCTGCCGGCGGGCGCCAAACCGTTCTTCACCGACAAAGAGGACGGCAATCAGGCCCAACATGGTGATGCCCAGAATGGGAATGGCGAGCTCGCGCCACAGCCGGTAGTCGATATTGATCAAGACGAGCATCGCCGCCAGACCGAGCAGAGTCCAGATGAGCTGTCGGGTGAAATAGTACAGGGGATCTCCCAGCTTCACATAGGCGGTCTCGTAGGAGGCGCTGAAGAGCATGACCAGGCCAAAGCCGAGCAGCACCGTCACCAGGACCAGCAGGGTGTAATCGAACTCGGGTTGTTGTGTCTTGGCGTTTCGCATGGCGGGGGTGGGGGAATGAGGGGTTAGAGGTCGGCAACCAGGGCCTTGAAATGTCGGCCCCGTTCCACGAAATCCTGATAGGCGTCGTAGCTGGTACCGCCGGGAGAGAGGAGGACGACATCGCCAGGCCGGGCCAGCCGGGCAGCCAGGGCGACGGCGCCTGCCAGATCGCCGCCTGTGTGGATGCCCTGGAGCCGGCTGTCTGCGGGATAGGGGGTTAGGACTCTCTCGATCAGGTCGGCGGCTTCGCCAAAGGTGATGACATGGCGCACACGCTGATGCACGGCCTGGGCCCAGCTCTCCCAGGGCAGATGTTTGTCGCGGCCGCCTGCCAGCAGGATGATGGGCTCTTCGAAGCTGTGCAGGGCTGCCAGAGAGCGTTCGGGCGAAGTGGCAATGCTGTCGTTGACCCACAGTACGCCTTCTGTGTGCCTGACTTCTTCCAGGCGGTGTTCGACGCCGGTGAAGGATGCAACGGCACGGTGGAGGGCGTCGGGGGCCGCGCCTGCGGCCGTGGCCAGACAGCATGCCGCCAGCACGTTCAGCAGGTTGTGGGCGCCGCGCAAGCGGATGTCCGACAGAGGCATGAGGCGGTGAACTGCACCCTGGCGGCAAAGCCAGATATGGTCGTCCTGGATCCAGGTTCCGTCGGCCGCGGGCCTGGCGCTCGCCCCAAAGGTGAGTACCCGGGCTTTGATCGGGAACTCGACCGCCTCCTGGCCCGCGCCCGCGTCGATGTGTACGCGCCGGCGCCGCGCCCAGGCAGCAGTGATGGGGTCATCGTGGCTCAGTACGGCGATGTCGTCCTCCGTCTGGGAGGCCAGGATCTGGGCCTTGGCGTTCATGTAGTGGGCCATGGACGGATGGCGATCCAGGTGGTTGGGTGTCAGGTTGAGGATGGCTGCGATGTGGGGGCTCAGCCCCCGGGGGTCCAGCCAGGGGAAAGGAGAAGGCTGGACTGTAGAAGATGACGGAGGGGCAGGCTGAGGGCCCCAATACATGAGCTGAAAGCTCGAGAGCTCCATGACCACGCGATGGTGGGGCTGGATCTCGGTCACGGAGGCGAGGAGGGGTTGGCCGATGTTACCCCCAAGCCAGGTGACATGGCCGGTCTGCTCGAGCATGCGGGCGGTGAGGGTCGTGGTGGTGGTCTTGCCGCTGGAGCCGGTGATGGCGGTGATAGGGGCGGGACAGTGCTGGGCAAAGAGCCGGGTCTCGCCTGTAATGGGGATGTGCCGTTCTCGCGCGGCCTGCAGCAGGGGGATGTCGTGAGGAACACCGGGACTGACCACCAGGGCGTCGATGTTTTGCAGCAGTTCTGGGGTCTGGGGGCCGGTACGCAGTTCGTAGGGGATGCCGGCCAGCTCGGACAGACGGGGGGCCAGGGTTTCGGGCGATTGCAGGTCGCTGATGACAACCCGCGCTCCCCGCTCGGCCAGCCAGCGGGCCGCGACCACACCCTCGCGCGCGCAGCCCACGATAAGGATGCGCTGCTCCCGGAAGGGAAGGGTGTCGGCGGAATTCATGGCAGGGAGGGTGGTGAGGGGTGGGGTCAGCACGGGTCTAGAGCAGGGCTAGGGCGATGCCGAGCATGCCCGAGAGGAGACCTACAAGGAAGAAGCGTTGGGTGACCTGGGGTTCGGACCAGCCCAACAGCTCGAAATGGTGGTGAAGGGGGCTCATCTTGAAAGGTCGGATGTCCCGGCCCAGGAAACGCCGGCTGAGCTTGGCCGAGGCAACCTGGAGGATGACGGACAGGGCTTCCAGCACAAAGGGGAAACCGATGATGGGGAGGAGGAGCCACTGGCCGGTCATGAGGGCAACGACCCCCAGGGTGGCGCCCAGGGCCATGGAACCGGCGTCGCCCATGAAGAGCTGGGCGGGATATGCATTAAACCATAGGAAGGCGAAGGTGGCGCCCACAGTGGTGAAGCAAAAGGCTGCCAGCCAGACCTGACCCTGCAGATAGGCGATGCCGCCGTAGGCTGCGAAGCAGATGGCGGCGATGGAGCCGGCCAGGCCGTCCAGGCCATCGGTGAGGTTGACGGCGTTGGCAGAGCCGGTGATGATGAAGATGGCGATGGGGAGCCACCAGCCGTCGATATCGATGCGCCGGGGGACGGTGGGCAGGGCGATGCTGTGCAGATCCAGCCGCCAGAACATGGCCACGGCCAACAGGGTCGCGAGCAGAACCTGGGCGGGGAATTTGGAGCGGGCCAGCATGCCCTGGGCATCGCCGCGGCGGCGGCGAATGCCGGCGATGTCATCCAGCATGCCCAGGAGGCCGAAGGAGAGCATGGCGACCACGGGCACGAGAACCGACTCGCCGATGAGGGTGAAGCCCAGCAGGTTGGCAAGGTTCAGGCCGACGTTGATGACCACGACCGCGGCAATGATGAGCACGCCGCCCATGGTGGGGGTACCGGCCTTGGCCTGGTGGGCGGCGGGGCCCTCGATGCGGATGCGTTTGCCCATCTGCTGGCTGCGCAGCAGACGGATGAGGGGCGGACCCCAGATAACGGCCAGGAAGAAGGCCAGGGCGCCGAGGGTGAGGGGGTAGGACATGGGGATCTTGTCAGGCCGCAGGGATGCTGAGCGCGGCAACCAGGGCTTCCAGCCCGACCGCTCGCGAGCCTTTGATGAGGATGTAGTCCTGCGGCCGGATCAATCGCTGGAGAAGCTCCAGGGCTTCTTCGTGGGTGTCGACGGAGTGGATATGGGCGGCGGGCATGCCCGCGGCGCGAGCTTCTGCTGCTATCCAGCGGGCACGTTCGCCTACGGTGATGAGGATATCGACGACGTCTACAGCCCGGCGCCCGACCAGGCGATGCCCGGTTTCCTCATAGCTGCCGAGCTCGAGCATGTCGCCCAGTACGGCGATGTGCCGGCCGTCCATGTCGGCCAGCAGGTTCAGGGCCGCGATGGTGGATGGAGGACTGGCATTGTAGGTGTCGTCGATGATGGTGCTACCGTCGGGGCCGGGGGTGACCTCGATGCGAAGCTGGGCGTTGACATCCATCAAGCCTTTGATGATGTCCTCCCAGGAATAGTCGAGGATAAGGCCCACGGCCGCGGCCCGTAGCGCCGTGTGGACACTGTGCCGGCCTAAGAGGGGCAGGTGGACGTGCAGCGTTTCCACATGGCCGGGCCTGCGGCGATAGTTGAAGCGGAAGCGGATACCCTCCAGACCGGCGCTAAAGATCTCGTCGGCCCAGAGGTCGGCTTCGTCGCCGAGGCCGTAGCGGAAGATGGGGGCGGGGCTGAGGTCGGCCATGCGGCGCACCCAGTCGTCATCCCAGTTGAGTACGGCCATGCCCTCGGCGGGAAGGGCGCGCACCAGTTCCGCTTTGCCGCGGAAAATGGCTTCCATGCTGCCGGCCCGCTCCAGATGAATGGGACCGACATTGGTGATGACGCCGATGTGGGGGTGTGCCAGCTCGCAGAGAGCCGCGATTTCGCCCTCGACATAAAAGCCCATCTCCAACACGGCGTAGCGATGGCGGGGCTCGAGCCGGAGGAGGGTGAGGGGCAGGCCGATCTCGTTGTTGAGATTGCCTTCGTTCCAAACGGTCGCGGCCTGCTGGCGCAGTACCGCTGCCACCAGCTCTTTGGTGGAGGTCTTGCCGACGCTGCCGGTAATGCCGATGACGGTGGGATCGTGACGGGCTCGCCAGAAGGCGGCCAGCCGTTGCAGCGCCGCCAGGGTGGAATCCACCAGGAAGAGGATAGGCACGTCAACCCGCTCGGGGACAGGATCTTGTCCGGGGCGGTAGATCTGGACGGGAGGAAGATCCTCCGGCACTCGCTGGGCAATGGCGGCTATGGCCCCCTGGGCGATGGCGTTGTTAATGTACAGGTGACCATCGGTTTTCTCGCCCACGAAGGCGAGGAAGCAGGCCCGATGGCCGGCCTGGCGGGAGTCGATAACGAATCGAGAGATGGAGACCTGGGCCAGGGCGGGGGAGACCTGGGAGGCACCCAGACCCAGGCAGACATCGGCAAGGGTAAGGCTCATGGCTCCGCAGAGGATGTCTCGCCGCGACGGACGCTGTCGGGCGGAATGGCATAGAGCCGGATCAGGTCTTGGGCCAGGGCACGGAAGGTGGGAGCGGCGGTGTCGGTGGCCCAGCGGGATGTCTTGGGCCGGTCGAGTTTGACCAGGATGAGGAACCGGGGGTCGTCGGCGGGGAAGAAGCCGACGAAGGTTGCTTTGGTGAGTTCTTCGGAATAGCCCTCGGGCCGAGGGATCTCGGCGGTACCGGTCTTGCCGGCCACGCGGTAGCCCTTGATGCGGGCTTTGGGGGTGTATTGGACGGCGGTGACCATCATGTCGGTCAAGGTTCTGGCCGTCTCCGGAGAGATGACGATGGCTTCGGGCTTGGGCTCGGTGGTGCGGATCTTGTTGCCGTCGATCATGTGCTGTACGATGTAGGCCCGGTGGCGCACACCACCGGCGGCGATAGCAGCCACGGCATTGGCCATCTGCAAGGGGGTGACGCTGATGCCCTGACCGAAGGCATTGGTGGCCAGGTCCGCGGGATACCATCCTTCACGACCGGGGGTCTTGACCAGGCCCGGCACTTCGTTTTCCAGTTCGATGCCGGTGATGTCGCCGAAGCCAAAGCGCCGGACATATCTGTAGAACTGCTGCGCGCCCAGTTCGACGGCGATCTTGGCAGTGGTGACGTTGAGGGAATAGGCCAGGGCCTCGGTGGCTGTGACTTTGCCGCGGCCTTTGCGGTCCCAGTTCTGGATGGTGCGCTCGCCGTAGACGAACTTGTCGGTATCGTCGTAGACTTTGTCAGGCGTGATGACTCCTTCGTTTAGGGCGGCGGCGAAGGTGATGACCTTGAACACCGAACCGGGTTCGTAGAACTTACTGATGGCGGGATTGGCGTAGACCGATTCGTCGTCGACCAGTGTGTAGTCGTTGGGGTTGAAGCAGGGCAGCGAGGCCATGGCCAGGACGGCGCTGGTCTGGGGCTCCATGACGATGATGGTGCCCGATTCGGCTTCGTACTTTTCCAATGCCTCCTTGAGCCGGGTTTCGGCCAGGTATTGGATGGTGCGGTCGAGGGTGAGGACGATGTCCTGATGGACATAGGAGGGGAGGAAGGGGGTGTCGGGTAGGGGGGGAGCCTCGACATCGTCGGCCGGAATCAGAGGCCCGAACAGGCGATGGGCCCGTGTGGATGCGCGCAGGAAGTCGTCGAAGTAGCCTTCGAGGCCATAGTAGCCCCGGCGATCTCCGGCTACCAGCCCCAGTACGTGACAGGCCAGATTACCCTCCGGATAATACCGCTTTGGCCAGGGGACGGCGCCGATGGTGGGCTCGCCCAGGGCGATGACCTTCTCGCCGATGGCCGGCGGTTCAGGATAGGCGATGGTCAGGTACGCGGCGTCTCTGTTTTCCTCGATGGCCTTGACCAGCTGCAGCGGATCCTTGCCGATGATGGGGGCCACGCGTTCCGCGAACGCTTCGGGATCCTCTATGTCTTTGGGCGAGATCTTGATCTCGTACTTGAAATGGTCCATGGCAAGGGGGTGGCCGCGGCGGTCGGTGATGACGCCGCGCTCGAGGAGTTGGTCGATGGCCGCGTTTGGGTTCTCGCGGGCAGTCTTGGGTACCACGCCAAAGGCCTGGTAGCGGATAAGCTGACCGGCCAGGATGAGGCCAAAGAGCAAAAAAAGCGCCAACATGATATAGATGCGAATTTCGTGAGGGTCCGCATCCTTGGGGGATTGGCGCGGTTGAGCGATGTATGCGTTTGTAGCGGGGGAATCGGGGCGCAGGCGGTAGATGTTACCGCCTTGTTCAAGGTTCATGGCTACGCAACGAGACGGGGGGACCCGCAGAGTTAGGGGCGTCAGTTGCGTCGGTCCGGCGCGGCGGTGCACTTTCGCCGGGCAGGAAAATGTAATTATTGACGTCGAGGGGCTGGTAGCCCATCGCCTGAGCGCGTTCGATCATAGGCAACAGCCGTTGCTCGTAGGCGAGTCGGGCCAGGGCGTTGGCGTTCTTGCGCCGCAGGGAGCCGTATTGCGCTCGCGTCGCCTCCACATCATAGGTTCTGACCCGGATGTGTGTGGTCTGCAGCAGGTACAGGCACATGACCACGACGATGCCGGTGACTAGCAGGATGGCCATGAATGCCTGCTGCGACCGCGTACGGCTGGCGCGGTTGGGGATGCTATGAAGCCGGGGTCCGACGGCCGAGATGATGGAGTTGACGCTCATGGCTGGACGGGAAGATGTCAGAAAGGTGGGCGTTTACGGGCGATGCGGAGGCGGGCGCTGCGGCTGCGCGGGTTTCGTTGGATCTCGTCGGGAGTGGGAGTGATGCCGCGGCGGTGGAGTTCTTCGATCTGGGCCTGGTGGTTGCAGCGGCAGACCGGCACCTCGGGCGGACAGATACAGTCGCGACTTTCGCGGCGGAAGAACTGCTTGACAATGCGGTCTTCCAGGCTGTGGAAGGAGATGACGGCCAGCACGCCACCGGGCCGCAGCAGGGAAAGGGCCTGGGGGAGCGCCTCTTGCAGCGCGCCGAGTTCGTCGTTTACGAAAATGCGCAGGGCCTGGAAGGTGCGCGTGGCGGGGTGGATGCGGGTGCCGCGTCGACCACCCAGGGCCCGTTCCACCACGGCGGCCAGTTCGGCAGTGGTGTGCAGGGGCCGGGCCTGCACAATGGCTCGGGCGATGCGGCGTGAGTGCCTCTCTTCTCCATAGCGGTAGAGAATGTCGGCCAGGGTTTCGGCATCGAAGCCGTTGACCACGTCGGCGGCGCTGAGATCCTGGCTGCGATCCATGCGCATGTCCAGAGGGCCCTCGCTCTGAAAGCTGAACCCCCGGCCGGCTTCCTCCAGGTGAAAGGAGGAGACACCCAGGTCCAGGAGGATGCCGTCGACGGGATCGAAGCCGTGGGCCTGGGCCACCTGCGCCAACCGGCGGAAGTTGGCCTGCTCCAGGATGAGGCGATGGCCAAAGGGGGCCAGGCGCCGGCGTACGCGTTCGATGGCCTCGGCATCCGCGTCCAGCCCGAGCAGCAGGCCCTCGGGCGAGGAGGCCTGGAGTATGCCCTCGGCATGGCCTCCCCCGCCAACGGTGGCGTCGATGTAGCGTCCGCCGGAGCGGGGCTGCAGGGCATCCAGTACTTCTTGGTAAAGAACGGGAATGTGTTGGGACACAGGTGTGTCGAAAACGCTCGCAGGGTATGGCAATGCTCTGGGGGAATTGAGAGTCTGCCGGTTGTATGCAGTGGGTACTGCAGGTGGGGCCGGCTAGAAGTCAAGCATGTCCCATGCTTCCTGGTCGATGGCGTTGTCGGCGATGCGCCGGTCCACTTCTGCGAAGCGTTCGGCATTCCAGATCTCGACGTGGCTGTCCATGCCGATGACCATGGCTGCTCCGTCAAGACCGGCATAGGCGAGCAGATGGGAGGGAATGTTGATGCGGCCCATGCCGTCGGGGCTGACTCGGGCCGCGCTGGAGAAGAGGTGGCGGCGCAGGTCGCGAGCGCTGCGCTGTCCCATGGGCAGAGCGTTGACCTTCTGCCGCCAGACATCGAAAGTAGAGCGGGGGACCAGGACCAGGCAAGGATCCAGCCCTTTTGTTATAATGGCTTCCTCGTCGCCCAGGGCTTCCCTCATACCGGCCGGCAGCGTGATCCTGCCCTTACGATCGACACCGCGTTCGTAACGGCCCAGGAAAAGGCGTTCCGGCATGGAAGGCGTGGGGGAGTCGGAGGGCGACATAAGGAATCTGCCACAATTAAACACTTTCTGCTACTTTCTGCCACCCAGTATATACCAGAACGCAAATCTGTGCAAGTACTTATTGGGCACATACCGGATAATTTTAAGGTTCTGTCCATAAAAGTCGGCATTGCGCAATATGTGGCGCCCGAGCCGCACCGGGTGCGGCGGCGGTTCTGTGCCCGCCCACAGGTCTCCAGGCTGGCTGGGCGACGCGCGCTTGCGCCTTACCCGGCCGAGGATGCTCCCCGGCCGCGGTGAAATCCCCATGGGTGTTACACGACCGAGGTTGTGCGGAACCGTTGACGGAAGGCGACCCGCAGGCGGGGGTGAGCCACAGCGTCGGCTGGGCCAGGCGACCGGCCCGCCACCACGATACGGGTGCGTTTCGGGATGGGGGCAACCTGCAGGAGAGGCATTCCAGCCTGGCGCCGCCGCCAGCCCTGAGCAGCGCCGCTTGCCAAGCTGAAACGGTGGCGGTTTGCCCGG
>RFJM01000072.1 GCA_003694905.1 Caldilineae bacterium | reverse complement strand
TTCTAACACTGTATTGGGCGCTGATCTACCGGCCTCACCCGCAGATCGAGGGGCGTATTCGGGTGCCTGGGCTGCAGGCTCCCGTCGAAGTGCTGCGGGATCGGTGGGGGGTGCCCCATCTCTACGCCGAGAGTGAGAACGATCTGTGGTTCGCTCAGGGCTTCATTCATGCCCAGGATCGTCTCTGGCAAATGGAGCAGGCGCGTCGCATCGCGGCCGGCCGTATCAGCGAGGGAGTCGGCGAAGAAGGGATTGCCATCGACCGACTGGCCCGAGTGATCGGCTTCCGGCGGACGGCCGCGATGCAAACTCGTTATCTAAATGACGACGCCCGCACGGTCCTCGAGCGATACGCCGCCGGGGTCAATGCTTTCATCGAGCGCTATCGTCACCGCCTGCCCCTGGAGTTCACCCTGTTGGGAATCACGCCCGAACCATGGACACCGGAGGACACCATCAGCATTGGTTTACTGCTCGGATGGGCGTTGAGCAACAACTGGCGCGAAGAGCTGGTACGGGTGGGGTTGTATCTGCGCCTGGGCCCGGAACGTGCCGCAGAATTGCTGCCCGAATATCCGTCCGAGAACCCATCCGTGTTGCCCGGCGACCTGACTGCCGGCCTGGCGGAGAAGTTGCTGGCGGCCTACGAAGGCATGCAGGACTACATCGGGCTACGCGCTCCGGGCCAGGGCAGCAACAATTGGGTGATCGGCGGGGACCGGACTATTACGGGCAAGCCTCTGCTGGCCAATGACCCGCATCTGTCGGTGACCATGCCCGGCATCTGGCATCTGATCCATCTCGAGACCAGGGACGGGGCGGTGCGATTGGTCGGCGCGAGCATACCTGGTGGGCCCGGTATCATGATCGGCCACAATGACCACATCGCCTGGGGGGCGACCGCCGCGTTCCCCGATACCGCGGACCTGTATGTGGAAGAGCGGCACGCACAAGACCCCCATCGTTTCCGCTTTCGGGATCAGTGGGAGGACGCCCAGCACTGGGAAGAGGAAATCAGGGTGCGCGGTCGGGAGGAGCCGATCCGCCAGGCGGTGACGGTGACGCGGCACGGGCCTCTCATTACGGCCTTTCTCGCCGAGCAGGAACAGAACTTTCCGCCCCTAGCCTTGCGTTGGGTGGGATACGAGCCCGGCAACAATTTCAATGCCCTCTTGGGCATTATGCGAGCGCAAGATTGGCAGAGCTTCCGCAAGGCGGCAGGAGAACTGATCACACCGGCGCTGAGTCTTGTGTACGCCGACCGTGAGGGCAACATCGGCTATGTGGCTGCGGGCAAGGTGCCGGTGCGGGCCCGGGGAAAAGGGCTGGTCCCCGCGCCGGGCGCGGACGGCACGCATGAGTGGGTCGGATTCATTCCTCCCGAGGACTTGCCCGACTGCTTCAATCCGCCCGACGGGCGTCTGTTGTCGGCCAACAATCGCATTGTGCCCGACGACTATCCTTACTGGTGGGGAGTCGATCTCTTTCCGGGCTATCGCGCCCGGCGTATCGAGGAGCTTTTGCAGGCCAGGCCACGACACTCACTGCGTGACATGCAGACCATGCAGCTGGACACTTACAACCATCTGGGCAGGACCATCGCTCCCTACTTCACCCTGATCGACCCACAAGATCCCTGGGAGCGGTCCGCACAGAAGGCGTTGCTGGAATGGAACTATCGCATGGACAAGGAAAGCGTAGGGGCCCTGGTCTTCGAGATGACCCTCTATCATCTGCTGGAGCTTCTCTTCGCGGACAAGCTGGGGCCGTGGGCCGATGACTTCAAAGGCATCTCCCGGCTGCGCGGCTTCGAGCCGGGCGCATTCAACTACAATGTGGTGGTGAAGGTCGCCGAGCTCTTGCAAGAGCAGGAAAGCTGGTGGTTCGGAGAGGGCACGACGGGCCGACCGCGCGATCGCGAGGAGATCCTGGCCGAGGCTCTCAGCCGGGCCGTTGCCACCATCAAGGAAGAGATCGGCACCGATGCCCGACGCTGGCAGTGGGGTCGCCTGCACCAGATCTTCTGGCAACATCCCCTCGGGGTCTTCCGGCTCATGCGGGGACTGCTCAATCGCGGTCCCTATCCAGTTTCGGGCAGTGCCCAAACCATCAACTCCCAACACTGGGAGTATTCCCAGCCCATGCGTACGGTGACGGTAGCCCCCACCTATCGCATGGTCGTGGACCTGGCAAACTGGGACCGCTCGACCTTCATCACCTGTCCCGGCCAGAACGGCCTCCCCGGCCATCGTTTCTACGACAATCTCATGCACATCTGGCTGGAAGGCGAGAGCATTCCCATGGCGTTCTCGCGGCAAAAGGTCGAGCAGTCCGATCCCTTGTATCGCTTGCTGCTCGCGCCTTGAAGCGGCCCGGCCGGTTTAGCGTCCGCCTCCCACTTTGAGCTCAGGAGAGAACCATGTCCGACCAAGACCTGTTACGTGCCTACAACTATGCCAGCTTCACGCGGGAGAACGTGTTGCCCTGGCTCAATTTCACTGCCGCTCCACCGCTGGGAGAAACGGCGCCTGACTTTCCATTGTGGCGACTGGACGGCACTCCCACGTGCCTGAAGAGCGTCTGGTCACGACACGCCTACACCATTATCGAATTCGGCAGTGTCACCTGACCGTATTGCGGGATGGCGGCGCCATCCATGAATGCCCTGGCCGAGCGCTTCGCGCCTCGGGATGTGGGAAGCTACTTTGTGTACACCCATGAGGCACATCCCGGTGAGAACTACCCGCACCATACCTCGTGGGAACAGAAGTTGCGCCACGCTCGCGACCTGCGTGATAAATTGGGTGTGTCACGGACCATCCTGGTGGACAGCCTGGACGGAGCCTGCCATCGCGCTTACGGCAGCATGCCCAATATGAGCTGGATCTTCAATCGTCGAGGCGTACCGGTCTACAAGTCCGACTGGACCGACGCGGCCAGTCTCGAAAACGCCCTCCTCTACTTCCTGGATGTGCTGGCCCGGCGACGAGCCGGCGAGCGACTGGCTCCCTTCCGCGTCCAGCGTCTGGATTACCGGAACCACGATCGCGACGCCTTCTATCGGGGTCTCGAACGCGCCGGGCGCAAAGCCGTGGAGGAGTTCAAGACCGCGGGGTTGTAGCGTGTTTCCACAGACGACGGTGCCGGGTCCTGCCTCAGGCGGGCGGCAGCCCCCGGCCCACCGCGAGGCGGGGCTAACCGTTGCGGCTGCCGTTCTGCCGCGCCTTGAACCGAATCTCGAGCTGGTTCTCGCGGTAGCGCGCGCCGGCTACCTGCCGGCCGATCAGCGTCTGCGGCAGACTGATGTGTCTCTTCCAGTTGCCAATGCGTACCACCAGCTCGTCATACACTCCCCGGTGTAGCTTGATGTCCTGCTTGTTGAGCAGAGGCAACGGCAGCAGAAGCAGGTAGTCGTCACCTTCCTTCACCACCTGCTGGGGTTTGCCCCGATAGAAAATAGTCGTTGGATCAACCTCGTTGTAGGTGAGTGCGGCTACGCGGCGCAACATGTCGGGGCCGACGACCTCGGTATCCAGGAAGGGGACTTTGAAGATGGGCAGGGGACTGAAGGATTGTTCGATCAGTTCGGTGTAGCGTGCCTGGCTCTCCTTCCAGGACGTGAAGTAGGGATCGGTGACTTCCGGAGGGATATGGCGGTTGCTGATGACCGCGTCAGTCGCCAGGTTGTACAGATTGAGATAGGTGAAGGCGCGCTGGGCCTCTTTGATGACCATCTTCTCCGGATTCAGGACCAGTCTGACCGTGCTGACATCGGCATTGGTCACCAGGCGTTCCAGCCTTTGCAGGTCCCGGACAAGTCCCTCCACTGCGTCGAACAGTTCTTCCTCGGGGATGGGCATGTCGGTCATCGAGCGCATAAGAGGTCGGGCCAGCTTCATGGCCTTGCGTTCGATGGGGAAGATCTTCTGCATGTACCATTCGGCCATTTCAGGGAAGGCCAACAACTGAAGTGTGGCTCCTGTGGGAGCCATGTCCACCACGACAACGTCGTAGTCGCCGGACTCGGCCAGATAGGCAATCTGCATGAGGCTGGCCAGTTCCTCCATGCCGGGCAGGACGCTGGTCTCTTCGGCGACCAGACCCTCCATACCTCGCCAGGCAAAGATGGCGGCCAGATACTCCTGCACCTTCCCCCAATGCCGCTCCATCTGGTGCAGGAGATCGATTTCCTGTCCCCACAGGTTCGGCCCCAGGGGTACCGGCTCGGGACCGATGCGCAGGTCGAAGCTGTCGCCCAGGGAATGGGCAGGATCTGTGGAGACGACGATGGTGCGATAGCCCAACTCCGCGCAGCGAAGGGCCGTAGCAGCGCTGATGGTGGTCTTGCCAACACCACCTTTTCCGGTGTAAAGGAGAATACGCATGATGATGAAAGCTCGTCGTTTAGGAAACGCGAACGTGAGTAGCAGTCGGTGAAGTCGCTTGCCGGGCGCACGGACAGCCGTAGCCCGCAGATACTGAGTATAACGCCGAATAGGTGTGGGGCAAAGTCGGGAAAGTCCTGCGGGTGCGCTCGCTTATGGGGCCCTCTAGCGGCCGACGCCTGGCACGGCCTACGGGGCCGGCTTCAGCCGGTCGCTACCGCTGACCGGAAGGACCTGTCTTATGCCTCCGGCCATAAGTCCCTGGAGATGAAAGAGACCCCACCCGTCCAATGGTGTTGCGTTTTCGCTGATTAGCTGCTATCATGCCAATGTAGGTTGAACCCCATTTCAACCCGGTGCCATCATCGCGAACACTCTTGCACGCGGAGGACTGCCAGGGCTTGTCATGCGCAAGCAACCAAATCATAGCAACGAATAGCCGGATCTACTACAGCCATAGAAGGTGGCAACCGGACTGACCGCAAAGCGACAAAAACGCCCTCTTGAATGCAAAGGAAGAGCGCTTAAATGAACACACACGAGACGGCCACGGTCCTACCCAACGAGCAGATTCCCGAACTCCTGGCCCACATCCCCCATGAGGATCCCGCTTTTGGCAGAGCCGTGCGCATCCTGCGCGTGCCACCGGGTGAGTGTGTGGCGACGCCGGAGGACATGAACAACAATCTGTATATCCTCATGAGTGGACGGGTACAACTGATGATCACAAATCGCGAGGGGCGATGTCTGGTGATGGCGACACTGGGGCCCGGCTCGGTGTTCGGCGAAAATGCCCTGTTTAACTTGAGGCAAAGTGCCGATCTCTGCGCCCAGGCTGCCGAGTCCTGTACAGTCTGGCAGCTATCTGCCGAGCAGGCACGCGAGTTCGCCCGGCGTCACCCTGTTCTGGAGTTGGGGATGCTGCGTACGCTCGGGCACCGGCTGGCCCAGGTCGAAAATCGGCTTGAGGAAGTCGCCTATCGGCGCCTGCCTGAACGCCTGGCTGCCGAGCTCCTGCGACAGCGCAGATACCACAACAGCGATCAGGTGCGAATCAGCCACCAGGCATTGGCCGACATCCTGGGCACCTATCGCGAGACGATCAGTGCCATCTTGCGCGATTTCAAGCGGGCTCATTGGGTCGAGCTTGGGTACCGCCGCATCACCATCAAGAATCCCAAGGCGTTGGCCGAACTGGCGGCTACCGTTCACGAGTGATCTTCGGCGGCAGTGGCATCAGGAAGAGGAAGTACGCCGCGGGGCGCTCGCCGCTCCACCCACCATCGCCACAGAGCCAGGGTCAATCCTGCAGCCACCAGTCCCACAACCAGATAGAACTGATCGTGCATCGCCAGCACGATAGTCTCTGGCGACGCCGAGGCGATGTCCACCGGCGCACCCGCATGAGCCTTGAGACGGGCGGCAAAGAAGGCTCCCAAAAGAGCAATGCCCGTGGTCTGGCCAAGGGTGCGGCTCATGCTGAGAATGCCCGAAGCGATGCCCAAACGGTTGCGCGGCACAGCGTTCATAATGGCAGTGTTGTTGGGACTTTGAAACGTCCCCATACCCAGACCCACCGGTAACAGCAGGAGAACAAAGCGCGATGGTGTGGCGTTGACATCCAGATGGGTCAACGCCACATAACCAAGCACCAGCAGCATCAGACCGAGTACGCTGATGGGCCGCGTTCCGTGGCGGTCGGACAGGGTGCCCGAGAGGGGCCCCAGGACGCCGAGGACCATGGGCACCACGGCCATCAGCAGCCCCACATCTCGCTGCTCCAGCCCCATCACCAGCACGAGATAGAAGGGCAGAAGCAATACCACGCCGGCGATGGCTACGAAAGTTAGCACGCCGGTCAAGAGATTGAGGCTGAAGTTGGGCTCTTGAAACAAACTCAGGTCGATCATGGGGTAGGGGGCTCTTCGCTCCTGCCATACGAAAAGCGCGAGGAGGAGCACGCAGGCAGCCAGCAACCCCACAACAGGCGCCGTGAGAAAGCCCCGTTGTTGGCCTACCGTCATGGCCAGAGCAAAAGCCAGCATGCTCAGGCCGATGGAGATCGCACCGGCCAGATCAAAGGGAGGGGCCTTGCCCGCGGGCGCGAGTCGGGGCAGATTCGTGATGACCAGGAACAAGGCCACCAGACCGACGGGCAGGTTGACAAAGAATATCCAGCGCCAACTCAGCGCCTGGAGGATCAGGCCACCCAGGGCAGGACCGGCAGCGATGCCGAGGGAGATAATGCCGGCCGAAATCCCGATTGCCCGGCCTCGTTCATAGGGTGGCCAGGTCTCGGTGACGATGGCAACGCCCAACGCCAGCGTCATGGAAGCGCCGATGGCCTGCAGAAAACGAAAGCCGATCAGCCAGTAGATGCCCGGGGCGAGCCCGCAGGCCAGCGAACCCGCCAGGAAGAGCACAAGACCGGCGGCAAACACCGGCTTTTTCCCGATGACATCCCCCAGACGGCCCATCCCCAACAGAAACACAGTCAGCCCCAGGAGGAAGGCCAGAACAACCCATTGCACTGTCGCAAATGCGGTGTTCAAGTCCCGCGTGAGGGTGGGCAATGCCACATTCACGATGGTGCCGTCAACGGTCCCCATGAACAGAGTCAGACCCACGGCCACCAGAATGCGCCACTTGTGGGGATAGTCGGTATCGGTTCGCGAGCGACGGTGTCTGTCAGGCATAGTGCATCATAGCCCAGGTGTTCCGGCCGTGCAAGCAAAACGGCTCACGAGGGCAGCTCGTGAGCCGCAGCAAAGCCATGTGGGTCGGACCGTATTTCAGGCGACCCGTACGTGTTTGCGAGCACAGTCTATGCATTGGGTCGCGGTTGGTACTGCCTCCAGGCGCTCCGGATCGATGGGTTTGCCGCATGTCTCGCATATTCCGTAGGTGCCGGCCTCGGCGCGAGCTATCAGTTCCCGCAGGGTCTCGATCTTCTCCTCTAATTGTTCTTTGCGGGCTAATGCCATTTCCCAGGTGAAGGCGCCGGTACTGCCGGTACCGAGCCCGAATTCAGGACGCTCTTCCAGTTGAGCCTCGACCGCTTTGAGATCGGCCAGGGTCTCCTCGAGTTCAGCTTGTAAGCGTTTGACAGCATCTGACATAAAACAAACCTCGTTAAGTTAGACGGTGCGCGTGACGAGAGCAAGTCTTCCTCGCTCCCGTGTTCTCCCTGGATACTCCCGGTGCATTCCGCTGCCCGGCGCATGGCCGGCGCCTGTAAGTAAGAACGATAGGCGATCAGCGACCTCATGACACCAGGCTTCTCTCACTACCGACAGGTATCACCTTCGGCAGTCACGAGGCAACACTAAGTATGCCACACTTGTGGCCGAAAGTCAATCCCCTTATGTTAAACCAGAGTGCTTTTTTGTCCAGAGGCGGGCTGGCGACAGCGCGGGCAAGTGGCCGTGACAAGCGGCGCCACACCCACCGTCGGGTCTATCAAAGGCAACCGCATGGGAACGTCCAGGCAAGACGTACCCATTGTGACCAGGCGGCGGATCATGGGTGAGCTTTTGTTAAACCGGAATTGCCGGATAGTGTTCGTTTTGCCCGGCGAGAGCCTTCCTCACCCATCCCTATCGGTGAGGGAGGGGTTAGGAGAGGCCAAAAACCGGTTCCCCATCCCGACTGGTAAAACCCAGATGGACACCCCTATGGGGTCGCCTTCAGTGGGCACCACACCCCCCAGCCGCCTCCGGGTTGAAACGCGCACCGGGCCATGCGTGTGCTTCAATTTGGGGGGGCAGCTCGCGGGCAGCGCCCCCCGGAAAAAGAGGCGACCCGACCAGACCAGACGACTAACCATCGTTTCAGCGTGCCAAGCCGTGCTGCGTGGGCCGGCATCCGGACAGGCTGGAAAGCCTGTCCCACATGCGGCTATGCCCGAGAAGCTGGAACCTCGGCCGCCTGTCTCGTCGGCCGACGCCGCAGATGCGGGTGCGCTCCCCGCACCTCCCTTGCAAGGGGGCCCCTCGCCAGCCTGGCGCACCGGCTGCTCCTATTTTGAAACGCATCTCCGGGCCATACTGCCCTTGCCTCCGCTGCGCGAAACCGGTATAATCCTCTCCATCGTCGCGCGGCGGGTTTGCCCTACTTGCATGGCGAGAAGTCTTTCTCCGACCCAGCGCTTACCAATATCAAGAAGGAGGTGTTGCCAACCCCAACCGCCCATCGCAACCAACAATGAGGAGAGACGAAGCGCCGGCACTGTGCTCCAGCACAGTGGACGAGGTGGAGGTTCCCACACGGAGTGTGGGTTAACCGCAGAACTGGTCTGCGGGAAAATCGAGTTGTCGGCGGATGCCTCCCCGGGTGGCCACGCCCGGACGTCTGGGCTCCTCCCCGTATGGGAAAGAAGCGGCCTCTGAAAAACGGCGGGCGACCGGCGTGACAGGGAGGCCGCAGTGGCAAGGAGGGCATGACCAAGCCCTTCAGGAGAATACGTCCTCTTTCGTTCCCGCCAACATCGCGGCTGCTCGCGCGTTTGCGTGCTATCGGGCCGGGCCGTCCTTACGCTCGCTTCGGGCAGGATATCTCTAGCTCGTCCTGCCACTCCGTCCCGGCC
>RFJM01000535.1 GCA_003694905.1 Caldilineae bacterium | reverse complement strand
TGTAGGACACGGCGCCGCCGTGTCCTACAAGGGGGTCCGGGGGGCATGTAATAGTCCCCCGGCGGGGGGCGGCCGGGGGGCAGCGCCCCCCGGAAAAAGCTGCGGCCGCACACGACCGGACAAACCGCCGCCGTTTCAGCTTACCATGCGGCGCTGCTCAGGACTGGCGGCGGCGCCAGGCTGGAATGCCTCTCCTGCTGGTTGCCCCCATCCTGAAATGCACCCTTTGGCATCATGTGTATTGACTCCACCCCACCATGATGCTACAATTGCCTCACAAATCGGTATCCATCGTTCACCACCATGGAGGTGACCCATGACCTCACGGATACTCTTGAACAACGATTATCACGAGTATGAGCCCGCCCCACTTTGGGAACAGGAAGGCAGACAGGAGGCGCACGAATCGCGTGAGGTAGAAGCATGGAAACGAAGCTCTTTGCTCAACTGGGTCATGCGGCGCAGAAGCCTGGCGTCCGTTGGGGAACGGGGAACGCGACGTACCGGGCGGGAACAGTAGACAGAGGTCGACGGACACGGAGCCATGGCCGGCCCGAAAATCCTGCAGATCATGCGCCATGCCAAGTCATCGCATGATCCCCGCTATCCTACCGATTTCGAGCGACCTCTGAATCCGCGCGGACAGAGAGATGCCCGGCGTATGGGCGAGTGGCTGGCCCGCCGGGGTCTCCTGCCTGACCTCATTGTCAGCTCTCCTGCGGTGCGGGCCCGCGAAACGGCCGAGAGGCTGATCGAAGCAAGCGGCTATGCCGGCGAGCTGGTGTTTGACGGGCGTATCTATGGTACATCGGTAGGGGATCCCCTCCTGGAAGTGATCGCTCAGTGTCCCGACGGGGCCGGTACGGTGATGCTGGTGGGGCATAACCCTGCACTGGAAGATCTGGTAAGCACATTGTTGGGCGGCGAGGTGCGTCTGGCAACGGCCACCATCGCCTGCCTGGAGCTGCTGGACGAGACCTGGTCCGAAGTCGGCGCCGAAAGCGGCAGCCAGCTCTTGTGGCTGATACGGCCTAAATTGCTCCCCTAGCCCACGTCTGTGACCAGAACCAGTCCTGCAGCCCGATTATCCTCACCGGTCTGCACGCAACCCGCCCGGCGGTTCCGGGGCCTACAAAAAACAAGAACGGAATCGGCAGTTTTCCGATTCCGTTCTAGCAGGAGGAAAAGGAGTGAGGCTGAGGTGTGATGGTATCCTTGAAGAAGAAGGCTTAGCCGGCCTTGACGGAGATGCGCTTGGGTTTCACTTCCTCGACCTTGGGGATGCGCAGCGTCAAGACGCCATCGGTGTAGGAAGCGTCGATCTTGTCGGCATCCACCGGCGTAGACAGGGTGATGCTGCGCTGGAAGGTCCCGTACCGGCGCTCGCGCAAATGCCAGGTGGCCTCTTCCAGATCTTTGCTCTCGCGCACTTCACCTTTGATCGTCAGTACGTTGTCGGTCAGGGTGATTTCCAAATCATCGGGATTGATGCCGGGCAGAGAAGCCTTCACCACGAATTCCTCTTCGGTTTCGGCGACATCCAGCGCCAGCGCCCAGGGTCGATCGGTCCAATACTCACTCGGCTCGGTCAGCTCATTGAACAGACGATCCATGGCATTGCGCCACGCAGCCATTTCTCGGAACAGCGGATCACGACGGACTACCATTCTCATGTTTCTAACCTCCATATCGGTGTGGAAGGGGTTCATTCAATCAGTTCGATGGATAAGCATCGTCGCTTACGCCTCCAGTAAAACTCAGGCGCGTAAAACCTGCATAAGACCAGCATATGACATTTGTTAGTATCCCCCGCTTGGCGCAAATGCTCCGTTAACGAAGCCCTCACCCTCTCGTGCTCATCTTCGGCAAACAACCAGATACGCTAAGCCCTCACGGCACGATAGCGGTGGGGAACCTCGCCCAGAACCTGTTCCACCCGTCCCTCCATCAGCAGCCAATCGAGATGCCCAACCACCTCGCTGATGGCCAGCAGGATGTCGGTCTGCTTCAGCCTGGGGAAGAGCAGTTCCGCGATCTGCCACACCGTGAGAGGGGCGGCGCGGGTGAGTGCTTCGATGCGGTCCAGACGGCGGTCGCGCTGCTCGCGGCGTTCGGCCAGGAGCGAGCGGTGATCGTCGATAAGCTCGCCGTGACCGGGCAGGAGCAGATCGATATCCAGCGCCTCAATCCGCTCCAGCGAGCGCCAGTACTCGATGAGGGGTAGTCTCCGCGCGGGCGAGTTCCCCCGCGGAGGCTCCAGAAGGGCGTTGGAGCTGATATGGGCCAGCAGGTGGTCGGAGCCGATCAGCAGGCGCGCATCGGCATCGTGCAGGCAGATGAGGTCGCCACTATGGCCGGGACAGAACATGACCTGCCACATCCTGCCTCCGGCCAGGATCTCGTCCCCTTCCTCCAGACATGCTTCCACCTGCACGTCCTGGGCCAGACGGGGCAGAATGGCGTAGTAGGCGAACACCATACTCTTCAATTCGTTGGGAAGGCCGGTCGCGGGCAGAAGCGTTTTCATCCAGGCTGCGGCCTCGCGGCCGTATCCTGCCTGGTCGGACACCTTTGCGCAGGCGCGGGCATGGGCCAACACCCGCGCTCCGCCTGCCTCGCTTATGCGCCGCGCCTGACCCACGTGGTCCAGGTGCCCATGCGACAGGATGATCTGCTCGATGTCGGATGCCTGCAGCCCGAGCTCGGCCAATGCCGCGTCCAGGGCCGCGATGCTGGCCTCGTTGTAGACGCCCGTATCGACCAGCGTGAGCGGGTCCCCGCGCAGCAGGTAGGCATGGACATCGCCGACGGGAAAGGGTGTCGGCAGGGTGATCTGATAGATGTCGGGAGCGATGGTTCGTGCAGACATGCAGGCTCGGAGATGCGAGGTGCGCGGGCGTGGTTCGCCCTCAGGCCTGAGCTTCCTTGCTCTTGACCAGTACCTTCCAGGTCCCACGCTGGACTTTCTGTCCGTTTTGGTTCAGCACTTCCACCTTGAACCAGACAAAACCACCTCCCAGCCGTTTGACCTCTTTCTTTTCCGCTACCGTAGCGCGCACATGCACGGTATCCCCAATCTTCACCGCCTGGCGGAACTCCCATTCCAGCCCCATGAACGCCATGACCGTGTCTTCCATGAACCCCAGGCGGGTGGCCAGACCGGTCGCTACCGAGAGGACCAGCAGTCCATGTGCGATGCGCTCGCCCATCATCTGCGTCTTGCTGTACTCTGCATCGGTATGGATCTGATTCCAGTCGCCCGAGAGCATCGCGAACTGCACGATGTCGGCTTCGGTGATGGTGCGTCCTACACTTTCGATGCTGTCGCCGATTTCAAACTCTTCGAAGAAGAGGCCGGTCCTTCTTGTCAGTTGAGTCATGACGTTGCTCCGTTGTCGTGGGATGGCTGCTTGCACACTTGGCCGGGGAGTACTCACCTCTGCGCCGGTCGCCGCGGGCAGAGAGCGCGGGGGATGCGCCAGGCGATTGTACCGTTGCCATTTCGGGCTTGTCAAAGCCCACCTCCCTGGCCGGAAGCAGAACACACCCTGATGCATCTCGGCCCTCAGCCGCGGTCGCGCCAGGCTGCCAGCGCGGCCGCATACACCTCCGCCAGCGAAACGTTGTGGGCGCGGGCTGCGGCACGACAATCCTCATACTCGGGTGCGGCCCGGTAGCGGCCTGCCGCGTACTCGGCCACCTTGATACGGATTGTGCCGTAGGTCGTTTCCACCACTTCCTGCCGGCGGGGCAGGGCGTGGCGTACCACCGCCAGTTGCCGAATCCCCAGAGTCGAGGTGTGGGCGAAGATATGTGCTTTCAAGGAGTCTACGGCAGTCACAGGAGAAAGCACGTTGATCTCGAAGCCGGGCCGGCCTTTCTTCATGGATAGCGGGACCAGCCAGGCATCGAGGGCGCCCTTGGCCAACAGGTCCTCCAGCAGAGGAGCCAGCCACTCGGGGTTCATGTCATCGACATTGGTCGCCAGCAAGACCAGCGTCTCTTCCCGCGCGCCGGTGGCAGCCCCGACCGCCGTTGCTCGTCCCAGCAAGAGCCGCACGATATTGGGCAGGGGAAATTCGCGCGCTCCCGCACCGTGTGCGACCCGTGCCAACTGCATCGGAGGAGGGGGTCCAAACCCCGCGGCCAGGGTGGTCACCAGGGCCGCACCTGTGGGGGTCACCGTCTCGCCCTCCACATCGATTCCGCGCACCGGCACACCTTCCAGCAGGGCCAGCACCGCAGGTGGCGGTACCGGCAACAGGCCGTGCTCCGTGTGCACCTGGCCGTGGCTCAAGGGGAGAGGGGATGCGTAGAGCATCTCGATCCCCAGCGCTTGCACTCCTGCTACAACGCCCACCACGTCGGCAATGGCATCCAGGGCTCCCACCTCGTGGAAGTGTACCTCCTCAGGCTGTACCCCGTGGACGCGCGCTTCGGCCTGGGCCAGGCGCCTGAACACGGCCAGACTCTGCCGTTGCACGGCTTCCGGCAGCGCACTACGTTGCAGGATGGCCTGAATATCGGCGAGATGGCGATGTTGATTCTGGCGGGGAGCTCGGATTGTCACCTGGGTGGCTGCGATACCCCTCTTGCGCACCTGCGCCGCTTCTACATGAACACCGGGTATGGGCAGCGCGTCGAGGGCTGCCTGGAGTATTGCAAGTTCCAGGCCGGCATCCACCAGCGCCCCCAGGAGCATGTCGCCGCTGACACCGATGGGGATATCGAGGTACGCGAGGGAAAACGCGCTCATGTGGCTGTCGTTGCTGCCTGCGCGATCTGAAGGAGGATGCGATGAGCAACCGCTGCCGCACCAAAACCGTTGTCGATATTGACCACGGCGATACCGGGCGCGCAGGACGTGAGCATGGCCAGCAAAGCGCTGAGCCCGCCGAAATTGGCGCCGTAGCCCACACTGGTGGGAACGGCCACGATGGGGCAGCCGACCCGGCCGGCCACCACGCCCGGCAGAGCGCCTTCCATGCCCGCCACCACGATGCAGACCGCTGCTTCTCTCAACACATCCTCCACCGCAAAAAGGCGATGGATGCCCGCCACTCCCACATCGGTCACCCGCCTCACTCGATGCCCTGCCCATTCCAGGGTAAGTGCTGCTTCTTCGGCCACCGGCAGATCACTGGTCCCCGCGCAGACGACGGCCGCATAGGGCCCATCGGGCTCGGGCAGGCGCAGCGGCTTCCCCACGGTGATGAGCCGGGCCTGCTGATGGTAGCGGGCATGGGGCAGGCGTGCCTGAACCGCCGCGAAATGGTCGGCATCGGCGCGAGTCGCCAGGGCCGTGTGGCTGCGCTCATACATCTCTGCCATAATGGCTGCCACTTGTGCCGGGGTCTTGCTCTCGGCGTAGACGACCTCAGGCAGGCCGTTTCGAGCCAGCCGTTCATGGTCGAGATTGGCAAATGCGTGCGCCGTGTGCTCCATAGGTTTAGCCCTCCTCACCGCCGGGGGATGAGAGAACGGCCAGCCGACCCGACAGCGCCTCGTTCATACTGCCCGAACGAAAGCCCTCGAGATCGAGGGTGACGTAGGTGAAGCCAAGGGATTTATAGTAGGCGACCAATTCTTCACGCAGGGGAAGCAGAGAGGGGATCTCCGACGCAGGTACTTCGATGCGTGCGAGCTTTTCATCCTGGACGCGTACCCGCAACTGGCGAAAGCCGCGTGCACGAAGCCACGCCTCGGCGCGATCGACGCGGTTGAGCTTTTCGGCGTCAATGCCGATGCCGTAGGCAAAGCGCGAGGCCAGGCAAGCCATGGCAGGCTTGTCCCACACGCTCAGTCCCAGCGCTCTGGCAGCCGCGCGCACATCGGCCTTGCGAAATCCCGCCTCCTTCAGGGGGCTGCGTACCCCGTGTTCGCGGCCGGCCTGCTGGCCCGGCCGAAAGTCGCCGACGTCGTCCAGATTGTAGCCGTCGAGCAAATAGGGATAGCCCTCGCGATCGGCCAGTTCGCGCAGCGCTTCCCACAGGGTGCTCTTGCAGAAATAGCAACGGTTGGCCGGATTGGCTGCGTAGTTGGGGTCATCCACCTCCTTTGTTTCGATAAACCGGTGCTTCCCACCGATTTCGGCCACCAGTTCGCGCACATTATCCCTCTCCCAGGAGGCAAGGGAGGGCGATACCGCGGTCACGGCCAGGGCGCCGTCGCCGAGTTCGTCGCAGGCCACGCGCCACAAGAGGGCGCTATCGACCCCGCCCGATAACGCCACGATCGCCCGCCCCATCGGACGGAGGATGCTGCGCAGACGCACCAGTTTCTCCTCGATGTCCAGCGCGGCAGTTTGTGGCACGGTTGAGGTCAATGAGATGTTCTGTAGCATGATGCTCTCCGTTCTTGCAGAATCGAGCCCCCATTATGCGCCGAAAATACGAGATGGGCAAGGCCCATGGAAGAGTGGCGTGCAGGCACCTGAAACTCGGTCTCTCTGCGCCACCGGACCCTATCGGGTGGACATGAGCACAGGTAGCGTCGGCAGCGTAGGGGACATGTGTCGAAGGCCGAGCGGTCTGTTGACGCACGAGGCAAGGAGACCGTAGCGATTTGGTCGGCAGGTTGTGTGTAGCCTGAAGTGGTCGAGCTCACCCGAAGCAAGAGGGGTCAGAAATGACGAGCGACCGGGTTGCAGCAGTCTCAGATGCAAGGGGTGTGTTTCAACTTGAGGGCAGCTGGCGGGCAGCGCCCCCCGGAAAAAGAGGCGGCCCGACCCGACCAGACAACTAACGATCGTTTCAGCTTGGCAAGCCGTGC
>RFJM01000534.1 GCA_003694905.1 Caldilineae bacterium | reverse complement strand
CGAGCGGCACCGCTCGCATGGCGATAGGCCCCGCCTCCTGCCTCGGCAATGGCCCGCAGCAGAGCCTCGTTCACCGCCGAATGAATGACGTTGCCTTGAGCGTCCTCCTTGAAGCCGGTGAGGTTGCCTTTTGCGTCATACAGCGGGATGGGGGCGCCCTGCGGGCTGCCCAATCCAACCGTGTAGATCAGGATGTCGCGACCGGCGGCATAGCGGGCCGCGCTCAGGGGTTTCGTCTCGGTATCTTCGCCATCGCTGAAGAGCACAATGGCCTTCTGACCGGGGAACTCGTCGTTGAAGCCGCGCGCCGCGGTGTAGATGGCGTCGGCGAGCACGGTTCCCCGCCGCGAGATGGAGTCGACACCTGCCTGCTCCACAGCAGTGAACAGGACATCCCGATCGGATGTCAGGGGGACAAGGGTGAAGCTCGCACCCGAGAAGATCACCAGGCCGAACTGGTCGCCGGGCGACCTGGCAATCATCTCCCGAATCGCGGTCTTGGCGCGGTCGAGACGGGTGGGGGCCTCGTCTGCGGCCAGCATGCTGGGCGAGACATCCAGCCCGATGATGATCTGGGCGCCCCGCTGCGTTGTGCTGCGGCTGTCTTCGCCCCACCGGGGTCGGGCCAGGGCCAGCAGCACGGCGGCGCAGGCCAGCAGCCACATCACAGACCGCCAGAAACCCGCGACCGGATTGCGACTGCCACTTAGCTGCTGTACGAACGCGGGATCTCCTAGCCGTTTGCTCAAGTGCCGGCGGCGTCGCCTCACCTCGACCATGAACAGAATCATGCCGGGGAGCAATACTGCACCGAGATACAGGTAGAGGGGTTGGGCGAAACTCATGGGAATGTCCTGAACAAGGTGCTGCGTAGTACCAACTCTGTGAGCAACAACAACAGAGCAGGCACGAGGAACCAGCTCGCGATCTCCAGGTGCCGGCCGAATACTTTCAGTTCCACGGTTGATTTCTCCAGCTTGTCGATATCGGCGTAGATGGCATGCAGCTCACCGGGATCGTCTACGTGATAATAGCGACCACCCGTGATCTCGGCCAACTGGCGTACGAAAGCCTCGTCCCGCGAGCCGTCCTTCAGGATCACCCGCGTACGGCCGGTGGCGTCCCGCTGCAGGATCTGATAAGTGTCGTTGCGACCGGTAAAGATGGTATACAAACGGATGCCCAGCGCCTTGGCGATGTTGGCTGCGGTCATGGGGTGAATATTGCCGGCGTTGTTGACCCCGTCGGTCAAAAGCACGATGACCTTGCCGGGAGCTTCGCTCTTGACCAGCAGGCGTGCGGCATGGGCCAGCGCCAACCCGATGGCAGTGCCGTCTTCCAGCCCCAGTTCTTCCGCCAATTGCATGCGGTCCACCGCGTCGGCCACGTAGCGATGATCCAGTGTAAGCGGGAAGAGCACAAAGGCCTGTTTGGCAAAGACGACCATGCCGATGCGGTCATAGGGACGCCCGGCAACAAAGCGGTTGATGGCGGCCTTGGCATCATCCAACCGCAGCTTCATGCTGCCCGAGATGTCGAGCACCAGCACGATGTCCAACCCCTCGCCGCTGAGACGCTGGCTGCTGTGGACGGTCTGTGGCCGGGCCAACGCTACAATGATCAGCGCCAGGGCAAGCAAGCGCAAGACCGCGGGGAGAAAACGCCAGCGTATCCGGCGGGAAGCGGGCAATCCCCGCAGGAGTTGAACGGCGGGGTAGATCAGGAACGCGTGTCGATTGCGGCGTTGCCGGCGCACATAGCGCACGAGTAACCACAGGGGCAACACCAGCAGGAGCAGACGTTCCGGTGCAGCGAAGATGATGTTCATGCCGGCTTGTCTTGGGACGGATTGGAGCGCTTCGTCCGGGGCTTCTCGCCATCGGCCGACAGGGCCGATGGCCGGCGATGGTGCGCGGCCTCGTGTTCGAAGAGCCTGCGTGCCAGGAGCATAAGATAATCGGCGGTGGCCAGATCCACGGTGTATTGGGAGAAGCGTACCGTATCCATCATGGCCAGGAACTGGCCGAACGCCTGCACCACTTCCGGCACGAGGCCTTCTCGAAGGAGCGCCCCCCTGATCTCGCTGGTCGTGCGTTCGGCGACAGGAACCGCGAATTCCTGTTCCAGATATCGGCGCACGCACTGCGACAGCAGGGTGCAGTATTCGCGGGCCTGGCCTTTCTCGGGCAGGTGGAGGGCAGCGATGCGGTCCAGTTCGGCCATGGCCAGATCGGCGGGCAGTAACTCGGGCCCCGCTTTGTTGTCGCGGCGGATGGCCGCGCGATGGAGGAGGGCCAGCGCGAAGGGGAGGAACAGGGTGAGCCCCAGGATCTGCAACCACAGGGCCGTGGTGGGCAATGATGCCTGGGGTTTCAGGTCGTGCAGTTCCAGATCGTCGGCTGCCAGGGAGGAGAGGATGTGCACGGTGACGGGCGCGACCGTTATCTGGCTCCTGCCGCCGCCCTCCTCCTCCAGATCGATGACAAGCCGAGGCGTGGTGAAGGAGCCGGGCGCAAACAGCCGCGTGTCGATAATCATGCTCGTGGTGACGGTGCCGTCACCATTGCGGATCGTTGCCGGCTCGGATTGCGAGACGACCACGAAGGCTCCCCACTGCTCTCCCAGATCCGGTGGCACGACCCGATGGTCGGGCGGGTGAACAACCTGGAGGGTGAGGAGGATGGGCTCTCCCACGGCAAGCTCCTTCGCGGGCACATCCAGCGTGGCCTGAACGGGGCCGGCCGCGCCTGCCGGCGCAGCCAGCGACAGAACAGCCAAGAGCAGGACGGCGAGGAAGTGGAGAAGCTGTCGGGCCTTCATGGATCTGGAGACAAGCAGCAGTCAGTGGGGAAGCCGTCTTGCGCGACTTCGGAAGAAGGAGACCAGCGTCTCCATGTAGTCTTCATCGGTGCGCAGCGATAGAAAATCGACTTTGGTCTTGCGGAACACGGCTTCTCGCGCCAGGCGCGCGGCCTGGACCCGTTGCGCGAATCCGGCCCGCCACATGGGATCGGCCGTGTCGATCCACATACTCTCTCCCGATTCGGGGTCTTGTAGCACCAGCAAGCCTATCTCGGGCAACTCCTCTTCCAGGGGATCGGCCAGGCGGATGGCGATGACCTCGTGACGCAGATTGGCCTTGCCCAACACGCTCTGGTATGTGGCCGGGTCCATCAGAAAATCGGAGAGGAGGAAGATGATGCTGCGCCGCTTGAGGATCTGGTCGGCCATGCGCAGGGCGACCGCGATGTCGCTGCCCTGTCCCGCGGGCCGCGCTGCCAGGGCCTCGCGCACAAGCCGCAAGGCGTGTTTGCGGCCCTTACGCGGCGGCACCAGCTTCTCCACCCGGTCGGAAAAAAGCAGCAACCCCACTTTGTCGTTATTGGCATTGGCTGCTAGCGCCAGCACGGCCGAGATCTCGGCGGCCAGTTCCAGCTTGTAGCGCCGTACCGATCCAAACAGCAGGGAGGGGCTGACGTCCACCAGAAGCATGACCGTCAGGTCGCGCTCTTCCACGAATTGCTTGACGTAGGGTGTGCCCGCGCGCGCAGTGACATTCCAGTCGATGGTGCGGATGTCATCGCCGACCTGGTATTGGCGCACTTCTTCGAAGTCCATGCCGCGACCTTTGAAGATAGAATGATATTCGCCCGCGAATTCGCTGTCCACCAATTTGCGCGTGCGGATCTCGATCTCGTGGATGCGTTTGGACAGGTCTTCACCGGGCATGGGCAGGGAACCGGATTGGCCGCGGCGGCGTCGGATGGAAGCCAGAGCCATGGTCAGGGTACAGGGATGTGGTCGAGAATGGTGCTGATGATCTGATCGGTGGTGACGTTCTGTGCTTCGGCTTCGTAGGTGGTGATGATGCGGTGTCTGAGCACGTCGTGAGCGATTTCTTTGATGTCCTCGGGGATGACGTAGTCACGGCCGCAGAGGAAAGCGTAAGCGCGCGCTGCCTTGACCAGGTTGATGCTGGCGCGCGGGGAGGCGCCAAAGGCGATGAAAGGCCGCAGATCTCTGAGGCCCTTGCCCTTGGGTGTCCGTGTGGCCGCCACCAGGTCCAGCACGTACTCCTTGATCTTGTCGTCCACGTAGATCTGATTGACGGTATTGCGCGCATTGAGGATGGTATAGACATTCACCACCGGCCGGGCAGCCGGCTGGTGCGGCGCGGTCATGCGTTCGATGATCAGGCGTTCCTCATCCCGGCTGGGGTAACCCACATGCACCTTGAGCATGAAGCGGTCGAGTTGCGCCTCGGGCAGAGGGTAGGTGCCTTCTTGTTCGATGGGGTTTTGTGTGGCCATGACCATGAACAGGTCATGCATCTTGAAGGTCTCGTCGCCGATGGTGACCTGCCTTTCCTGCATGGCTTCCAGCAAAGCACTCTGCACCTTCGGCGGCGCCCGGTTGATCTCATCGGCCAGGACCAGGTTGGCGAAGATCGGCCCTTTGTGTACGGTGAATTCGGCCGTGCGGGGATTGTAGATCTGCGTGCCTACCAGGTCGGCCGGGAGCAGATCGGGTGTAAACTGGATGCGCGAGAATTGGGCCGCCACCGCCTCGGCCACGGTCTGGATAGTCAGGGTCTTGGCAAGGCCGGGCACTCCTTCCAGCAGGATGTGGCCGTCGGCCAACAGGGCGATGAGCACGCGGCTCACCAGGGTTTCCTGCCCGACCAAGACCTTGCCGATCTCATCGACCAGCGCGGGGATGAAATGATCCGTGCGCGCGGAAGGGGACCAGGAGACCCTTGGGGTGTGCGGCGTTGGTGAATAAGTCATGTCGTCTGGGGTCCTTATGGGATGCCGCGACAGGATGTTGGCAAAGCGGAATGTGTTTTTCACCGGGCTCTGACGCGGGGCGGACTGGGCACGCGCTTGCGTGGAAGAAGTCATGGTCTCTTACCGTGCTCTCTCCGGCCGACTCCCCCTGGCAGCTCCGACACGTCCGCCGGTCTCGACAAAGCCGGCATCCCGGCAGGCAGCGTCACGCGGTCATGAAGGGCGGTAAGCACCGCTCCGGAATGCCATAAGTATGGGATTGCAGCGTCGCGGTCGGTTGATAGGCTGTGAGCCGGTATTGGGATGCGCCGACTG
>RFJM01000533.1 GCA_003694905.1 Caldilineae bacterium | reverse complement strand
CCCTTTGTTACACTCCCCCATCTTCCCCCAGTCAGCAGCGCGAGCATCCTTTGTCTTTCCTCATAGTGGAACAGGTGTGTACGGCGAGGTTGCCCTATCTGCCGTTCGTACCACTTCTGAGGTCAGCGGTAGATGGGGGAGGTAACTTTTCTCGGCTAAGTTCATAGCCAGACGGGGCGGCCTTCTTGTTCCAGCGATTGTTGTGCCGCTTCCAGGACGCGTACCACGCGCAGGCCATTGTGACCGTCGGTTGCGGGGGCAACTCCATGGCGAATGGCGTGAATGAAGTCCTCGCACTCCACCCGCAGCGGTTCCAAGAGAGGCAGTTTGGGAATGGTGATATCGCCCGAGTGCAACCGATACTGATATTCCCCGTACTGGGCGTCAGTGGCCCTGATTACCCCTTTGTCATAGACCTTGACCTTGCCCTCGGCTGCAAGCTCATCGTAGATGATCATCTTCTTGCTGCCCACCACCGTCGTTCTCCGGACCTTGCTGGGGTCGAGCCAGGAAGCGTGAACATGGGCCAGAACGCCACCGGGAAAATGGAGCGTGAGGAAGACCACATCTTCCACACTGCCGTTGAGATAGCGGGCTCCTCGCGCGCTGACCTGTTCGGGCATTTGCTCCAGAAGGAAGAGGGCGATGGAGATATCGTGCGGTGCGATACTCCAGAGCGCATTGATATCGGACTGTACCCGGCCCAGATTGACGCGGGTCGAATAGAGATAGTAGACATCTCCGATAGCCCCCTCCTGCAAGAGTTTCTTGACATGGCGGACGGCCGGATTGTACTCGAATACATGCCCCACCATCAGTACTTTCCCCAGCCGTTCGGCCAGCCCGACCAGCTCCTGGGCTTCGGTCACACTCATGGCCAGGGGTTTTTCCACAAATACGTGTTTGTCGGCCAGCAGGGCGGTGCGGGCCAGCGTATAATGCGTGCGCGCCGGCGTGGCGATAGCCACAGCATCGATGTCCGATGCCAGCAGCTCTTCTACTGTCGCGAAATAGCGCGTGGCACGATAGAGACCGCGTGCTTTCTGCAGACGTTCCGGGTTGGTGTCGCAGATTGCGCTGAGATCGCAGTCGGGGATGGCATGGAAATTGCGGGCCAGATTGGGGCCCCAGTAGCCGAAGCCGATCAGGCCGATACGCACTTGATTCATGCAGGAAACCGTCGGGTGAGAATGGGCCGAGCCAGTATGGCCCGCGGTCCGACTTTTGTCAACTCTGCGGGCCGTCTTCCAGAACCCATCCTAGTGCGAGCAGGGCAAAGGTGGGGTGGACCTCCGTCAGACCGTCGCCAACGACCACACTTACCGGCCAGAGATCGGACACCGCTTCGGCCGCCGTGCCCGGCGCCATGCCCTTGACGCCCACAAAGGCGTGCGCCCGCCGCAAACTGCCGCGAATATCGTTCTGCACCCCAACCTGCTGTAAGGCTCGTACCGCATCGTCGCCCAGGCTCAACGCCGCCGCATCCCGGACCGCGCCCGCCACAATGGTACCCGGCGGCAAGTCCTCTATCCAGGTGGCCAGCCGTGCACTCTCGCCCTGGAGATAAGGGGCGTGCGTGTCGAACGAGGCGGCAGCCAGCAGTTCTCCGCTGGCCGGGTCTATGGCTGCCAGATTGTAGCCCCGCCGGTTAGGGCTCACCTCGCGGCCGTCCACATAGATGTGCCCGAAATCACCAGTAACCTTCCCCGCAGAACGCACCACGATGTGCACGGGGCTTTCCACCGGGGTCGTACCGATACGGCGGGAAGCCAGGTGGATGTCCGGGGGCGCAAACGTGCGTTCGGCGCGGATCTCGAGTAGCCGCGGAAAGCCATCACCGGCAGGAGGGAGCGCCAAGGCGACCTCGTTGCGGCCGGGCTGCAGGGACACGCGTTCGAGAAATGCATCATCCAGATAAAAGACCAGCGTTTGCCGTGTGGGTACAAAAAGGTTGAGCTGCAATCTGGCGGGTTTGCTGGAGCCCGGCACGACCAGGCTCGGCCGGGCACGGGTGGCCCAGAGCCAGGCGGGGGGATCCTGTGTCGGGTCAGCCGCTTTGTTGACGACGCCCCATCCCTGCCTGAGGTATGTCCTCAGTTCCGGTGCGTCCGCGCTCAGGTTCACCACCTTTCGTTCCTCGGGCCAACGCGCTTCGTAGCGGGCCACGCCTCCGGACTCTTCCACTTTCTCCAGGGGAAAGAGTTGCAGTAGGCGCTCCTCGAAGTCGGGGGGCACTTTGTCTTTGTGTAGCGTCACCACATGGATGTTTAGCACCCGCAGCAGATCTCCTGCCAGGCTCTGCGCCAGAGCCCAGTCCTCATCCGGCACGGGTCGCCCATCTTGCAGAGCCGCCAGTACCCCGATCACAGGGTGCGCCATGAAGTACTGGAACTTGTGCTCGGGATTGCGGCTGGTGTTGCCGCCCAGGCGGGGTTTGCCGTGAAAGGTCTGATACCATTGTGTATACATGATAATGGTATCTGATTTACCGAACACGTTGAACCCATTGCGCCAACCCACAGGTAGATCCAGAATGGCGCCGGGGCGATTGTCGGCAACGACGGACCGATAGACCGGAGGCAGCCGGAAATCGGACAGAGGCAGGGGGATGGACAGATGCTCGAACAGCAACAGCAGGGCCAGCAGCCAGACCGCGCGGCCGCGCCAGCCCGCCCGCAACCGAGTCCAGAGACCGGCGATGCCCAACGCCAGTAACAAAGCCGTACCCAGCAAAATCATCACGCTGTAGCGGCTGGGATAGCGGTTGGCCTGAAAGAAAGGGATCCTGAGCAGCAGGGGGAACAAGCCGGGGATACCGGTTTCGTACCCGTTGATGCGTACCACCGGCCCCAGAGAGAGGAGGAAAAAGAAACCGGTCAACGCGGCCACACCCCAAACCCACAGCCTGCGCCTGTTCTGCCAGAGACCGTATGCCGTTAGTGCCATGACCACATAGCCCAGATATAGGTGCTGGCCTTTGTTGACCATGAATTGCGATCGATCCGGCCGCAACGCCGAGTTGTCGGACAGAGCCCGGATGATACCGCCGAGAAGAGGATGAAGCTGCGTAGGGAAGAACAGCCCCAACAGATCCACAGAGAAGATATCGGCAAACCCCCCTCCCTCTACCAGGAAATCGCCTTCTGCCAGCATGTCCGGCACCATATTGGCCAGAAACGGGGCCAGCCCAACGACAAACATGATGCCCGCGATGACGGCGTTGAGCAGTAGTCGAGCGGCAGTAGAACGATATTGTCCTTGTATGGCCGCTGTGGCCAGCATCGCCAACACCACCAGAGCGATGAGCATGACGGCAAAGGTGCCAAAGGTCAGCTCTGCCCACGTCTGGAACAGCAGGAACAGGCCCAGCATGAAACCGTCGCGGGGACCTGCATCCGGCCTCAGACTGCGAAGGAGATAGAGGCCCACGAAGGGCAACCACTGGGATGAGGCGATGTTGAACTGTCCTAGAGAAGCGTAGAAGAGCTTGGCAGAAGCAAAAGCGTAGAGCAGGGCCGCGAAAACGGCGGCAACGCGGTCTCGGGTTTGCCGGCTCTCGTGTTCGTTCACACCTGCCATTCCCCATGCCAGTATCTCCAACGCCAGCAGATACGCACCCAGGCCGCTGAGCACAAAACTGGCCAGCAACAACAGGTTGTTCGTCAGAACGAGGTTGAAGGCCGATTGCAGGGGGACGCTCAGGGCGCCGTTCCATAGGGTGAGAGTGTAGAAGGCCAGATTGATCCCCACCGGATAGAACATCACATCCCCGACAAAAGGATTGTGAAACAGCCCCCCTTCCCCTGCCCGGTCGACCCAGCTTTCTTTGGCCCACCACAAGTTCCAGGCCAGGGCCGGGTCGTCGATGCCATCGCCGGGCACGTGAGTCAAGATGTGCGGCAGCAGGGGCCATGTGAGCAAGAGGCTCAGCAAGGCCAGTAGCAGAAGCAGGCGCAGTGATTGCGTGCGACTCATGATCTCGCGCCGGCGCGAACGCCCCCGGAAGATGCTCCTTGCGCTGTTTATGCCGGAGACCTCTTTCTTACCGCCACCATCTTGCCGGCCAACAACGAGCTTGCAAAGGTTCGCTCGCCAGCAGTTGGAAATGCGACGGTGACGTAGACATCATCCTCTTTCGCCTCCACGGCGGTGACCACTCCCGAACCGAAGCGTTCATGCCTGACCGCCTGGCCCACTTTGAAGCGGGGCATCCGTCCGCTGCCGCCGCGCCTCTGGGG
>RFJM01000532.1 GCA_003694905.1 Caldilineae bacterium | reverse complement strand
TGGAGTATTGTAATCGCAAGTGGGAGGAGGAGGGAAACGCCGCGGACAGATGTAACGGCGTCCGGCGAAGCCCGAGGTTTGGGCCTGGTAAGGGGGCTGGGTTATTATTTCCTCATGCGGTATCAAGTCGTGATCTTCGACCTGGACGGAACGCTGCGCGAGAGCGAGCCCCATTTCATGGATGCGCTGCGCGGGTGTCTGGCAGACTATGGCATTACGGTGGATGGTTTCGAGTGGCGGCTGACGGAGCGCTGGGTGCATCGCTATTGGGCGCAGAGCCCGGAGCTCTTGCAGGATGTGGCGGAGGTGGGGGACGAGGGGGTGTGGACTCGGTTCATCTGCCGGCTGATGGAGCACGCGGGGCACATGGCGGACTGGGAGGAGGCGGAGAAGTTCGCGGCCTATGTGCGGGAGCAGTATCAGCCGCGGTCGCGCGTGAAAGCGGGCGTCTGCGAAACGCTGGAAGCGCTGAAAGAACGGGTGCAGATGGGTGTGCTATCGAACCGGATGAACAGCTTCGACGCTGAGCTGGCAGAACTGGGTATAGACGGATACTTCGATTTCACGGTGGCCGCAGGCGAAGTAGGGATCTGGAAGCCGCAGCCGGGAATCTTCCGGGCGGCGCTGGCACGGGCGGGGGGTGTGTCGCCCGAGGAGGCGCTGTATGTAGGGGATAACTACTACGCGGATATTGTGGGCGCGAACGAAGCGGGGTTGGACGCGATCCTCCTGGATGACCGCCATGTGTTTACGGATGTGATGTGTACGCGGGTGGAGCGGATGGACGAAGTGCTGCTGCTGCTCGACGGCAAGAGAGCGGGATCGCCCCGGCACCGATAGGTGGTGTGTATGCGCATCGATATCTTTACGATCTTTCCGCAGATGTTCGAGAGTCCCTTTGCAGAGTCGATTATCAAGCGGGCGCAGGAAAAGGGGCTGGTGGAGATCCATACCCACAACATCCGAGACTGGGCCACGGACAGGCACAAGACGACGGATGATACGCCCTACGGCGGGGGTGGGGGGATGGTGATGAAGCCGGAGCCGATTTTCGCGGCCGTGGAAGCGATAAAGGGCGAGGGGAAGTGCCCTGTCATCCTGCTGAGTCCCCAGGGCAGGGTGCTGACCCAACGCGTGGTGGAGGAGTTGGCGCGCGAAGAGTGGCTGATGTTCATTTGTGGCCGCTATGAGGGGGTGGACGAGCGGGTGCGCGAGCATCTGGTGACAGATGAGATCTCAATCGGGGACTATGTGCTGTCGGGAGGGGAGCCCGCAGCGATTGTGGTGGTGGATGCCATCGTGCGCCTGCTGCCGGGAGCACTGGGCTACGAGCGTTCGGCGCTGGAGGATTCGCATGCGACGGGCCTGCTGGAAGGGCCGCATTACACACGACCGCTCGAGTTCAGGGGTTGGCGCGTGCCGGAGATCCTGCGCTCGGGGCACCATGCGCGAGTGGCGGAGTGGCGGCGCCGGCAGGCGCTGCTGCGTACGCTGGCGCGACGGCCCGACCTGCTGGCAAGGGCCCCGCTGACGGCCGAAGAGCGGGCCTGGTTGCGAGAGCAGGGGTACGAGGGTCCCTTCGCGGCCGAAGAGGGGGAGCCGGACGGAGGGGAACAGGCCGGGGCAGCGGGGGGCAATCTGGAAAGGCCGCGGATTTCTCGATAGCCGCTCCTGTGCATTATGATGAGTTATCCGCATAACCGTCGCGGGGTGCACCCTTAACGAGGCTGTGACGAACGCGGCGGGGTCCATATCGCTGTCTATTATGCGTCGGGCAGCCGAAGACCGACGCAAGCCAGCGGCTAAGCAAGAGCCATCGGAGGATCACAGTGACATCGGAACAAGCAAATCCCATCGCTCAGGTGCTACGAGAGCACCCGCAGGATCTCCTGGAGCAGTGGATACAGGTGCAAATGGACGCACCATGGGTGCGTCTTGATCTGATCGGCGAGGCGGAGATACGCGCGCAATCGGCCGAGCTGATTGAGCTGCTCGGTGCGGCCTGCCAGAGCGGCAATGTGAGCGACATCCAGGCAGACGAGTGGGGCAGGGTGCGGGATTTCTTGAGAGAGCTGTCGCGCTCGCGTGCGACACTGGGTTTCTCGCCGACCGAGACGGCACAGTTTGTTCTGTCTTTCAAGATGCCGCTGATCAACATGCTGCGCCAGGCGTCGCCATCGCTGGATATGCAGGTCTGGCAGACGATGTGGCAGGCCAGTGTGCTGGTCGATGACCTGGCGCTGTATCTGCTGGATGTGTACATGACTTCTCGCGAGCAGGTCATCAAGCGACAGCAAATGGAGCTGATGGAGCTCTCGACGCCGGTAGTACAGGTGTGGGAGGGCATCCTGGTACTGCCCATCATCGGCACGCTGGACACGGCCCGCACCCAGGTGGTGATGGAGAATTTGCTACAGGCGATCGTGGAGACGGCCAGCGATATCGCGATCATCGACATCACCGGAGTGCCGATGGTGGACACCAGCGTGGCCCAGCATCTGATCAAGACGGTCACGGCGGCCCGGTTGATGGGGGCGCGCTGCATTGTAAGCGGTATCCGACCACAGATCGCCCAGACAATGGTGAATCTGGGGGTGACTTTCGCGGACATCACGACCCGTGCTTCGCTGGCCGATGCCCTGGCCTACGCGTTTGCGCAGCTGAATATGCGGGTGACACGCAATGAATCGTCATAGCGAGCTGTAGAATGGAAAAGATCCCTATTCTGAAGCTGGGCGATTTGCTGCTGGTCAGTATCCAGGTGGATATGCACGACCGGCTGGCATTGGCCCTACAGGATGACCTGACAGGTCAGGTGGTGAAGCACAAGGCGCGCGGTGTACTGATCGACATCTCGGCGCTGGAGATCGTGGATTCGTTCATCGGGCGCATGCTGAGCAATATCGCGGCGATGACTCGCACGCTAGGAGCAGAGACGGTAGTGGTGGGCATGCGGCCGGCGGTGGCTATCACCATCGTCGAGTTGGGAATGGCGCTGAATGATGTGCATACGGCGCTGAATGTCGAGAAGGGGATTGCGCTGCTCGAGTCGCTGATTCGCGAGCGTGAGGCCGTGGAGGCACATGAAGGTCCTCAGCCATGAGACACTGCCACTGCGCCAGCCGGAGGATGTCGTATTGGTGCGCAATAAGGTACGCAATTGGATGCAAGAGGAGGGATACCGGCTGATCGCGCAGACTCGTCTGGCAACGGCGGTGAGTGAGCTGGCGCGGAATGCACTAGACTACGGGGGTGGAGGTGTGGCACGACTGGAGAAGGTGCAGAACGGCAGCCGGGAAGGTATCCGGGTTGTGATCGAGGATCGAGGGCCGGGCATCGCGGATGTGGAACAGGCCATGCGGGATGGCTACACAACCGGGTCGGGGATGGGATTGGGACTGGGAGGAGCCAGGCGATTGGTCGATGAGTTCGAGATCTGGTCCCAACCGGGCCAGGGCACACGCGTGACTATCGTTCAGTGGAGGTAGCGCACTGATGCAGGTGTATCAGGTCGACGAGAGTTCCCAGGTCGGGATGGTGCGCCGGGAGGTGGCCCGGCTGTGCCGGTCGCTGGGATTCGATGAGTCGCTCACGGGCAAGGCGACGCTCATCGCGACCGAGCTGGGGACAAACCTGGTGAAACACGGGGGCGGAGGTGAGGTGATTCTCAATGTGCTGCATAGGGATGAGGCAGCTGGGTTGGAGTTGTTGAGCCTGGATAAGGGCCCGGGGATCGAGGATCCCGGCCGGGCGCTGCGCAATGGCTTTTCGACCGCGGGCAGTCTCGGCGGCGGTCTGGGAAGTGTGCGGCGTCTGGCGTCGGAGTTCGATATGTACACACGAACGGGCATGGGCACAGGAGTGCTGGCGCGGTTATGGAAGGGTGACGGTGCCGGCGCACGAGATGGGCTGTGTAAGGTGGGGGCAGTTAATCTACCGCTGAAGGGAGAGGAGCGGTGCGGGGACACGTGGGCCGTTTATCAGACGGGCAGCCGTTGTGTGGTGATGGTGGTGGACGGTTTGGGCCATGGCGACGCGGCCGGGGAGGTAGCGGCCAGGGCCAGGGTGTGTTTTGCAGCGAACCATGAGGAGGATCCTGTGCGGTTGTTGCAGGCGCTGCACGAAGCGTTGCGAGGGACGCGCGGTGCTGCCGTGCTCGTGGCGGAGACCCTGCCGGGCCGACGCGAGATTCGCTATGCAGGGGTGGGGAATGTAGAAGGCAGGGTTCTGGAAGGGACGCAGGGGCAACGGCTGGTTTCTCGCAACGGTATCGTGGGATTCCAGATGCCGCGGGTGCAGGAGATGAGTACGAGATGGCCGCCACGCGGGATGCTGATCATGCACAGCGATGGTGTGGGCGGTCGCTGGGATCCGAGCGATTATCCCGGTCTGGTCAGTAGACATCCGACCCTGATTGCTGGTATCCTTTATCGTGACCACCAAAGGGTGCGAGATGATAGCACGGTGGTGGTTGTCAAAGATCGCGGCCCGTGAGGCAGGTAATGGAAGCATTGATTACGCAAATCGGCATACGTTATGAACAGGATGTGGTCTATGCCCGACGACGCGCGCATCTGATTGCAGAGCAGTTGGGGTTTGGACCGCAGGATCGCACGCGGATCAGCACGGCCGTTTCGGAGATCGCGCGCAATGCATTCGTCTATGCCGGCGGGGGGAAGGTGCAGTTCTATGTGGTTGGCGATGCGCCGGAGCAGTGCCTGCGCATGGTTGTCCAGGATACCGGTAAGGGCATTGCGAATCTGGACGAGATCATGAGTGGTGATTACCGGTCTCGAACCGGGATGGGGCTGGGCATGATCGGGTCGGCCCGCCTGATGGATGATTTTCGCGTGGAGAGCGAGCCGGGAAAGGGAACGAAGGTGGTGATGGAGAAGCGCCTGCCCCCAACTGCGGAACCGGTGACAATGCAGTCACTGAACAGGCTGGCAGAGGCGCTGATGAAGGCCGAACCGGAGAATCCCCTGGAAGAGGTGCGGCTGCAAAATCAGGAGCTGATTCAGGCTTTGCAGGAGGTGGAGCGACAGCGCGAGGAGTTGCTGCAACTGAACCAGGAGCTGGCGGAAAAGAACCGGAGTATCATGGCACTGTACCAGGAGGTGGAGGATAAGGCCCGTGAGCTGGCAGAGGCCAACAAGTTCAAGGATAGCTTTATCTCGCAGGTAAGCCACGAGTTTCGCACTCCCCTCAGTGTGATTGTAGGGCTGGCAGACCTGCTTCTGTCAGGACTGGAGGGGGAGTTGAACGAAGAGCAGCAGACGCAGGTGCGCTATATTCTGCAGGCGGCCAACGATCTGAGTAATATGGTGAACGATCTACTGGATCTGGCGAAGATCAAAGCGGGGAAGACCGAGGTGTATGCCAGAGAGTTCAAGGTGGGCGAGTTGCTGGGTACACTGCGGGGCATGATGGCCCCGATGGTTGAGTCGGACAAAGTGCAGTTGGTGTTCGAAGAAGTCGGAGACTTGCCTCCGATGTATTCGGATGAGGGCAAGATCTCGCAGATCCTGCGTAATTTCCTGTCCAATGCCATCAAGTTCACCGAGGAGGGGGAGATCCGGACGACGGCGCGGCTGACCGACGACGGCCGATCCGTGGTGTTTGCAGTGAAGGATACGGGCATCGGTATTGCAGAAGAGGATCTGGACCGCATTTTCGAGGAGTATGAGCAGGTGGCGGGGGCGCAGAAGACGCACAAGTTCAAGAGCACAGGGCTGGGTCTGCCGATTTCGAAGAAGCTGGCCGAGTTGTTGGGGGGCAGTGTGGGTGTAGAGAGCGAGTTGGGCAAGGGATCGACGTTCTATGCGGTGATCCCGATCCGCTATGAACCGCCGCGGGAGGAGGAAGCTGCCCCCGTAGAGGTACCTGTTGTATCGCGCACCGTGAAGGAAGAAGCGCCGGTCGCGGTACCGGAGCCCGCCGCGCAGGAAGCAGTCGCGATCCCGGAAGCGGAAACGGCCCCGACCGCGCAGCCATCTGAGCCCAAACCGGAACTCGCGCCGACCGCGCAGCCGTCTGGACCCGAACAGCCATCTGCGCCCGAACCACCGGAGCACGATCCCCTGCGCTATCCGGTTGTATTGATCTATGACGACCCCTCGACCCTCAAACGCTATGAAGAATTCCTGCTGGGCAGCAAGTACGAGGTAGTGCCATGCAGTGCGCTGATGCTAACCCCGCAGGACGTGGCACGGCTCGAGCCGTTGCTGGTGGTGGTAGATGTGCTGCTGTTGGGAGATGATACGACGGCGCTGATTTCTGCTCTCAAGGAGCATGGCGCAACCGGAGATATCCCGATCGTCGTCGCGTCGGTGGCTTCCGAGGAGGAGAAGGCGCACAAGCTCGGTGTGGACGAGTTCGTGCCGAAGCCGGTAAAACGCAACTGGTTGTGGAATCTGCTGGCAGAGCTGGAAGAGCAGCAGCCGGTGGAGAAGATCCTGGTGGTCGATGACCAGGCATTGGCACGCTATGTGTTGCGGGCTTTGCTTGCGGATACGCGATTCCAGGTAGTGGAAGCGGAGGACGGGGAAACAGGTCTGGCGCTGGCACACGAGGAGCATCCGGCAGCGGTGTACCTGGACCTGATTCTGCCGGGAATCAGTGGAATGGAGGTGCTGGAGCGACTTAAGGCAGCGCCGGAGACACGAGATATCCCGGTGGTGATCAATACGGGCAAGAATCTCTCGCCCGAGGAAGAGGCTTTCCTGAATCAGCACGCGGCAGCAGTGGTGACAAAGGGCGCGTCTTCGCCGGATGAGGCCACGGAGATCATTCGCCAGGCGCTGCGCAAGGCAATTGCAGGAGGCAGGTCGGGGTGAGGGCGGCCGTCTGGATCGCAGGCATCCTGGTGGGGTTGTTGCTGGCGGGCTGCCATGGCTCAGGGACGCCGGCGGCGGAACGGCCCTTCAATGCCTCGCCCGCCCAGGGTGTCGGCCAGATCAGCAAGAATCGGCTGAAACAGGACCAGGTCGTCTACCGGGTGGTGCAGCGGATGGATGTGGTGAACAAGGGGAACGGGAAACCGGATAAGCACAATCTCTGGATCGCGTTGATCGTGGATGTGCCGCCGTATCAAGAGGTGCTTTCGACAGACATCTCACCGCGGCAGTATACGCTGGTCACGGACGAGTATGGCAATCAATACGCGGAGTTCGATCTGGCCGATATCGAGCCCCACAGTAGGATTCCCATCCGCCTGGCATACACGGTGCGGGTGCACGCGATTCGCCCGGATCTGAGTGTGTGCGAGGGCGAGTTGCCGGATATGTTCAATCAGCCGGAGTTGCACGTGGAGTCGAATAATCCGCAAATCGTGGCTCTCTCGGAGCAGTTGCGGGAGGGGAAGCCGAGCGTTTGTGCCCAGGTGCGTGCGTTTTACGATTATGTGGGGGATAATCTGGTGTATACGTACAACGGACAGAATTGGGGAGCTCAGGCGGCCCTGGGCGAGATGGGGGCCGACTGTACGGAGTTTTCGTCGCTGATGATGGCGCTCAGCCGGGCGGCCGGCATCCCCGCCCGCTATCTGGAGGGCCTGAGCTACACGCCGGCGGGAGAGGAGTCGCTGGCGCGGACGGAGCATTCCTGGCTGGAGGTGTATCTTCCAGGCGTGGGATGGACGCCGATGGACCCCACGCTGGGGCGTTCATCGATGACGCGCGAGGATTATTTTGCGCAAATGCCGCCGACTCATATCATCATTACGCGCGGACGGAATCCCTCGACGCTACGCGGCGGCAATTACTGGACGCATTTGTATTGGCCCGGAACCAGCACCCGCATCGAGATCGAGAATAAGGGCTGGGAGATCGCTGTGGTGGAGTAGGGCTACTCCGGTTTGCGGACAAGGATGGAAGCTGTGCAGTCGCGCCAGTCGCCGCCGGGGTACCAGCGCCGCTCTTCATAAGCCAGCAGGCACCAATGACGGAAGGCAGCGAGAAGTTCGCCGGGTTGCAGAAGGTGATCACGGTCAAAGTCGGGGCGTTGGCGGAGGACATCGGTATGGAATGTTCGGTGGAGAAAGAGGCCGCCGGGCTTCAACGCAGCCTGGAGCGCAGGCCAGAGCTGGCGATTCAGATAGCGGGTGACGAGGATCAGGTCGTAGCGGTTCGGGTCGGGCCGCCAATGGTTGAGGTCGGCCTGGATGATATTCAGTGAATCGCTCAGAGCGCGAGCGGTTGCCTGCTCGAGCAGCAGATTAAGGCCCTCGCGGCTGATGTCGACGGCGTCGACGCGATAGCCCAGTTCTGCCAGCCATAGGGCATGCCGGCCGGCACCACAGGCGACGTCCAGGGCCAGGCCGCCGTTGAGGTAGGGGGCCTGGGCTTTCACCCAGGCGCTGACCTCGCCGCCGCCGGGGCAGGCACCCGCGCGGTAGCGCTGGTCCCAGCGGATTTGGTCCTGGCTGCGGGGGGAAGGAGAGGGTCGGGGAGCAGGGTCAGTGGGCTGCATGGTCAGGCCAGGTTTTCTCATACCAGGCCCAGGTCTGGGCCAGGCCCTCTTCGAGGGTGATGCGGGGCTGCCAGCCCAACAGACGCCGGGCACGGGAGATATCCAGTACCAGCCGCGGTACGTCGAAGGGCCGAGGCGGCGCTGACTGCACGGAGATGGGGTAGCGGGAATCCGCAACCTGACTCAGATGGTGAAGGATCTGGTTGAGGGTGATGCCAACGCCACCACCGACGTTGATGATGGCTCGATCGGCGGAGGCGTGCATGGCCGCGAGGAAGGCATGGGCCAGGTCGCGGACATGAAAGAAGTCGCGGACAATGGTGTCGCCGTCGCCAAAGATGACGATGGGATGACCGCTGAGGATGCGCCCTATGAAGACGGCAACAGCGCCCTGGCGCCCAAAAGGGTTCTGACGAGGGCCGTAGCAAACGGAAGGGCGCAGGATGATGTGCTCGAGGCCGTGCAGGTGATGGTAGAGCTGGATGTATTTCTCGGCCGCGAGTTTGGTGACGCCGTAGGCGGATATGGGGCGGGTGGGATGGTCTTCGGATACGGGCAGGGAACGGACGGGACCGTAGATGGCACCCCCGGTGGAAGAGAAAACGATGCGTCGCACGCCCTGCTCGACGCAGGCCTGTAGCAGGCGCACGGTCATCACCAGGTTGGCCTCGATGTCGCCGACAGGATGCCGGGTAGCGCTTTCAGGCTCATGCGCCCAGGCCAGGTGAAAGACGACCTGGATGCCGCGCAGGGAGTCGGGCCGCTGCAGCAGTGGGATCAGTTCGCCCTGGCGGAACCGAACGTTGGGCAGGGTCTGCAGGTCGGCCGGGGGCGGGGTGCGGTCGTAGACAAGGACTTCGTGACCCTGTTCGGCAAGAAGGGAGACGAGATGGGAACCGATGAAGCCGCAACCACCGGTGACGAGGCAGCGGACGGGAGGGGTGGAGGTCATGGGATAGAGAAACGGTGTCGGGATGGACGCTATTGTACCTCAACAGCAGGGGTGATACGAGTTCAAGGGGGCTG
>RFJM01000531.1 GCA_003694905.1 Caldilineae bacterium | reverse complement strand
CGGCATCCGGACAGGCTGGAAAGCCTGTCCCACATCCAGCTCTGCCTGAGAAGCTGAAACCCCGGCCGCCTGTCTTGTTGGCCGGTGCCGCGGTGCGGGGGCGCTCCCCCGCACCCCCCTTGCAAGGGGGACCCTTACCAGCCTGGCGCACCGGCTGCCCCTATTCTGAGCCGCATCCTATACCGACTCGCTCATTGACACCCGGCGCAGCCCTCCTCTATAATTTGCCGTCCTCAGCTCCGGCGACTTCGTTTTGTAGCGTAGCACACTGCGCCCGCGGTCATAGCCGCAAGCCGCTTCGTAGCCCGTCCTGAGGCTCTGGGCCTGCCCCCATCTTCTCATCCCCACCCGGGCAGGTACCGGACACGGAGGCAATCCATGCAGCAAGCAAGCCGGCGTGCCTGGTGGCCGGTTCTCATCGCCGTTTTCCTGGGTTTGGGGCTCCTGGCCTTTGCCCAGAGCAAACATCCTTTCGACCCGCCCGAAGACGCCTACATCACCTTCCGCTACGCACGCAACCTGGCCAACGGTTACGGGTTGGTGTGGAATCCCGGCGAAGACCCGGTGGAGGGATCCACCGAGTTTATTTGGACCGTGATGCTGGCCGGCATGGTGCGTCTGGGCTTCGGCATGGAACAGGCCGCGCTGGTACTCAACCTGGCTTTTGGTGCCGCGGCCGTGGTCGTCGTTACCCTGGCTGCCTACGCCCTCTCGGGCAGACGGTTGCTACCGTCCATTTTCGCCGGCGGCAGCTTTGCCGCCGGGCCTCTGGCCTACCATGTCCGCGGCGGGTTTGCCACGCCTTTGTTCACGCTGCTTCTCGTCATTGTCTTTGTGGCCAGCATCTTGTTGACCCGCCTCTCTCAGGAGCATCGCCTCTACCGGATGGCCTACCCCTTGCTCGCGCTCGGCGGTCTCTTTCTCGGCCTTACCCGGCCAGAGGGTGTCCTGTATTTCGGGTTGACGTGGGTGGCACTCTTGGTCCTGCTCAAACCCGCGCAGCGCTTGCGACTGCTACGATATACTCTGCTGCTGTTCGTGCTTCCGGGTCTGGTGTACTTCGTGTGGCGCTGGCGCTATTTCGGTTACTTGCTGCCCAACACGTTCTATGTCAAGAGCACAGGTGGGCTCTTGCATCTGCGCTACTTCGAGGACATCTACCTGCTCTTCCGCTTCCTGGCACCGCTCATCCTCCTGATTGGGGTGGGGTTGTTGTGGCGAGCGCGTCGCGATGCCTGGCAGCACTTGATCTTGCTGGCCCCTGCCTTTGTTTTCCCCTGGTTCTATCTGCTGATCGACCAGTTACAGAACCTGGGCAAGCGCTTCCAGTATCCGGTCTATCCCCTGTTTCTGCTGGCCGGCGCTGTGACGCTCGGTATCTTGTTGCCGGACGAAGCCATACGGCCGAAACGGGTGCGAATACGCCAGGGGCTGGTCGTACTGGCCGGGACCGGCATGGTCATCTACGCGCTCTTCGTGGTGCTGGAGCGAGTGGTTCTCATCGAGAGCCTGGTCCTGGGACTGCTGCTCCTGGCCTGGCTCATTCGCGACGCCGAACCCGACCTGCGCATTCACCTCGAGACAGCATCCTTGCTGGTGATGGCAGCCCTGGCCGTATTCACCATCCAGGCCGGCTATCGGCTGGCGCGCACCTTCTACCCCACCAGGTACGACGATCTACAGGCGGTGGGCAAGGCTCTGCAACCCTTCGCCGATCGCGGTTACACCCTGGTCGCCAGCGAGGCAGGCTGGCTGCCCTACTTCTCCGAATGGCGCACCATCGATCCCTTCGGGTTAAACAACGAGTACATCGCGCATAACGGCTTGAACAGCCACTACCTGCGTTCGGTCGAGCCGGACGTCATCCTCTTTCACGAAGTGCCCAACCCCGACCCCCCGCGCTGGAGGGAACTGGTGCGACTCCTGCGCAGCTATGCCGAGGAGAACGGGTTCGCCCTGGCCGCAGTCATCGAGAGAAAGGGCCCCAGGGACGTTCACGTCTACTACGTCCGCCGGGACAACCCCGAAGCCCAGGCCATCATCGATGCCATCACCGGTCTAGACGGATTCGTATACCAGTATCGTGCCCCCTGAGTCTATGGCCCGAAGTGCATTTCCACCCCCAAACATCATCGAACAGCCCGGCGTATGCGGGGTGCGCGAAGACACCGTGTGTCTGGCCGACATGGCTGCGGAACAGCCGCCAGGCCGTGCACTGGACATGGGCACCGGCACAGGCTACATCGCCATCCGTCTGGCTCAGCAGGGATGGCAGGTAGTTGCTACCGACGTGAGCCCGCGCGCGCTACGTCTGGCCCGCCGCAACGCCCAGGCCAATGCCGTGGACATCGAGATCATCGAGTCGGACCTTTTCTCCGCGGTCGACGGCCTGTTCGATGTCATCCTCTTCAACCCGCCCATGCGCGCGGACGAAACCGAACTCAGCCGCCTCCTTACCAGCATCCTCCGCAAGAGCCCGGCGGTCAGCGCTCTGTTGATGCGCCTGACCCATGGTTGGCTCGGGAACCGGCGTCTGCCCTTCCTCCTGGACTTTTGCCGGCAGGCGCGCAACCACCTCGCCGCGGGCGGACGACTACTGCTGGCCGTCGGCCCGGAAGAAGCCGATGCCCTGGTGGCGGAGCTTCCCGAGGCACGGCTGGTAGAATTTCGCGCCGTACAGAGCATCCCCCACCTGGGCATCGCAGATGTGCGTTTCGAGATCGCGGCCGGCTCCCCCCGTTCGGCTTGACGCAGGGGGGGATCAGCCGGCGGGTTCTGCCACCCCCTCGGCAGCGGGGATGATCTGGATCTCGCGGGTGATAGGGGGTGCCAGGGACGCCGACACCGTACAATAGCGGGTCTCTGCCAGCTCTACGGCACGCTCCGCCGCTTTCATGCTTACATCGATCCCTGTGATCTTGTAGATGAGGTGGATGCCGGTGAAAGTCTTGGGCCAGTCTGGCAGATGCTCACCCACGATCTCGATTTCGAACGCGGTCACCTGCTGCCGTTTCTTTTCCAGCACTCCGATCACGGTGGTGCCTACGCAGCCACCCAACGCCGACAGCAAGAGGTGACTCGCACCCATACCTCGGCTACCCTCGGGATGAGGGCCGTTGATCCCTACTTGATTGCCTGTGTCGTCTGTCGCTACGAAGTGTCGTTCGCCTTGCCACTGCAACGTTACTCGTTTTGTCATGAGGTGCTCCTTCTGTCTCTAGGTCGGATTGCGACCGCAGATCGGTCGCGCCGGCTGCGCTTAGGAGATGCAGCCATAGCTATGATGCTGTGAGCCGAGCGGATGTTACAGATCCAGAAACATCTCGTACTGGCGATACTTCACGCGATAGGCCATGGCCGCGAAGAGAGGGTTCAGGTGTGATTCCACAGGCTCGTTGAGCAACTGGGTGGTCGTGTCCTGATACTTCAGGTGCAAGGCCTGGATCAGGGGACGGCCCGCACTGCGGATTCCCACCGAGGGATCCACTGCCACATCCAGCAGGTGCAACTGCCCCGCCACCGGCCGCCCGCCGAGAACATAGGCTACTGGCCGGCCTTCGCGCACAATGGCCCACCCCTGGCACCCGATCTTCAGATAGTGCCGCAACGTCTCGCGGGAGCGCTGCCAGCACGGGGTCTGGTCATGCCAGTGGAAGCAATTTTCCAGCAGTTTCGCCGGGTCCACCGCCTGCAACAGCTCTCGCGGAATGGGCAACACACCTTGCTCTGCAGGCCGATACCATACCAACAGTTCTCTACCCAGCCGCCAGCCACTGTTCTCGTAGAGGGCCATGGCCGCGGTGTTTTGACTTATTACCTCCAGTCGCAACCGTTGCAGGCGCGCAAGCACTGCGTTCTCACGGATGGCCGCCATCAATCGGCGGCCTATGCCCTGGCGCCGCCGCGAGGGGACCACGGCCACCCCGGCCACCCATCCTTCCGCGCCGCGATGGGCCAGTTGCGCGATGCCCACCGGCACTCCGTCCTCCTCGGCTACCACCGAGCGCTCGAGGTCGATGCCGTGGGAACGCACGAAGAAGTCGTAGGTAGCACGCGTAAAATGGACGGGGGTGAAGTAGTCGGCGTATCCGGCATTGATGGTCCTGACCAGAACATCGAAGCCGCATTCGGCCGCGGGTCGGATCTTGAGCATGGGGGCAGTTGGGAAGCCAGAGCCGGGAATAGAATGGTAGCCCCATAGTAACAGACCTGGAGCCCCACACCAAACATCACGCCTGTGTTGGAAGGGTGCATTCCGGGGGGCGATGGCCGGCGTCAACCGGCGCGATTCACCGGCACGGGCTATTAAGCCGAAACGGTGGCGGGTTGCAACCCGCAATGGGGCCCCGGCCTGATTCGGGAGGCTCCGCCCACGGGGGCCCTTACGCGCCGTAGCATGCCGCGTGGGCGATGGCACACACCGCCATCTGCGAAGCGAGAGCGGCCATCGCGCCGGGCTCGCACAGGGCCCGGCAAAAGGCCTGGTGACCGCGAGTCCGGCAAGCGCAATCCAGCGTACGTCCGCCCGCACTAGGTGGGCCGAGAGAGCTTGTGATAAACTTGAAATCCTTCCACCAACCCTCTTCTTGCGAGCGTTGTCAGTGAAACCACCCTGGTATCAGACTGCCGTCTTCTACGAACTCTATGTACGTGCCTTTCAGGACAGCAATGGCGATGGTCACGGCGACCTGCGTGGCGTGATCGCCCGGCTGGACTACCTGGCCGACCTGGGCATTGATTGCATCTGGCTATTGCCTACCTACCCTTCTCCTCTGGTTGACGACGGCTATGACATCGCCGACTACTACGGCGTGCACCCCGACTACGGCACGCTGGATGATTTCAAAGCCCTTCTCCAGGCCGCCCATGATCGGGGCCTGCGGGTGATCGCAGACCTGGTCATGAACCACACCTCGGACCAGCATCCCTGGTTCCAGGCTTCGCGACGGCGTGAAGAGCCCTACACCGACTACTATGTCTGGAGTGACAGCGACGAGAAGTACAAAGACGCCCGCATCATATTCCTCGATACCGAGACATCTAACTGGGCCTGGGATGAGGTTCGGGGACAATACTATTGGCATCGCTTCTACAGCCAGCAGCCAGACCTCAACTTTGACAATCCTGCAGTCCAGGAAGAGATGTTCCGTATCGTCCGCTTCTGGATGGACCTGGGGCTGGACGGTTTTCGGGCCGACGCCGTGCCCTACCTATTCGAGCGCGAGGGTACCAACTGCGAAAACCTGCCCGAAACCCACGCCTATCTCAAACGCCTGCGCGCCATGATGGATGCCGAATACCCCGATGCCATTCTCCTGTGCGAGGCAAACCAATGGCCCCGCGATGTGCGGCCGTACTTCGGCGGCGATCCGGACGACCCCTCGGTTCCTGGAGACGAATTCCACATGGGCTTTCATTTCCCCCTTATGCCCCGGCTCTACATGGCCCTGAAACGGGGTGAACGCACGCCTGTGGTCAACATTATGCAGGAGACGCCGCCCATCCCCTACAACTGCCAGTGGTGCACATTCCTGCGCAATCACGACGAGCTCACGCTGGAGATGGTAACCGAGGCGGAAAGGGAGTGGATGTGG
>RFJM01000530.1 GCA_003694905.1 Caldilineae bacterium | reverse complement strand
GTTCCGTTGCCGTCCTTCACTTTGGGGATGATCAGCGCCAGTAGACGCTGTACCGCCGCACCCTGCAGCCCCGCGATGCGGCGACCTCGTGCACCGCGATTGGCCTTGGGGGCATCCTCGAGCCGGAACACCTTCATGGGACCTTTCTCGAGTATGACGAACATCTCCATGTCGTCGTTCACGACAGCCGCGGTCTCGACTGCACCGTGGTTCCTGGTCAGCTTCATGGCCACGACGCCGCTGCCGTAGCGCTTCTGTTTCGGGTACTTGGCCACATCGGTGCGCAGGCCATAGCCTTCGGTCGTGAGGATCACCACCTCGTGGCCGGGTTTGCAGATGCCGGCGCCGGCGATTTGGTCTCCTGCGCCCAGCTTCATGCCCAAAACACCCGCGGCCGAAAGCCCCATCACCCTGACATCCTCCTGCCCAAAGCGTATACCCTGTCCCAGTCGCGAGACGAGGAGGATGTCGTCGGCGGTGTCGCAGGGTACCACCGCCACCAGCGCATCACCATCCTCCACGTTGATGACCATGGGCGAGGTGTGCGCGGCGGCCAGCAATTCGGCCACGGTGATGCGCTTGCACCGTCCTTCTCGGGTAACCAGGAAGAGGGTACGGTCGGTCTCTTCGCCGTTGCCGTTCTCTTCGGGAGCGGGCAGAGCCAGCATGGCCACAATCTCATCATCGCTGCGCAGATCGGTGATTTCCGAGAAGTGGGTGCCCTCTTCGGTGGGGAGTTGGTGGATACGTTTCTGCACGGCCTGGCCCGCCGCGGTGAAGAGAAACACGGAGTCGCGCGCGGGAGCGGCAGCCATAGCGATAGGCGCATCGGCCACCTTGCGCGGCAGTGAACCACGGCGGCGGCCTGCGAGAGACTGCCGGAACAGTTGCCCCTTCTTGGTCAGCATGACCAGCACCTCTTCCTCAGGCAACAACTCGCCGGTAGTCAGTGCTGTGCCCTGCACGTCCACGATCTGGGTCCGGCGGGCGTCCCCATACTTCTCCTTGATCTCCAGCAGTTCTTCCTTGATGACCCCCAGCATCTTGTCCGGATGCGCCAGAAGGTCTTCCAGATAGGCAATACGCTCGAGCAGCTCCTTGTGCTCGCTCTGCAGTTTTTCCCGCTCCAGCCGCGAGAGACGCTTCAACGGCATGTCCAAAATGGCCTGAGCCTGGATCTCAGACAGCTTGAACTTGCGCATCAGGCGGGAGCGGGCTGTGTCGGTGTCGGGACTGCGCCGGATGGTGGCGATAACCTCATCCAGATTGGCCAGGGCGATGAGCAAGCCTTCCAGGATGTGGGCGCGCTCGCGGGCGCGTGCGAGTTCGAACTCGGAACGGCGTCGCACGATCTCGCGGCGGTGCTCCAGGTAGAGCAATAGGACCCGTTTCAGCGAGAGTAGCCGCGGCTCTCCATCCACCAGGGCCAGGATGTTGACCCCGAAGGTCTGCTGCATCGGGGTGTATTTGTACAGCGTCTCCAGGATGTCCTTGGGCTCGACATTGCGCGTCAGTTCGATGACAATACGCATCCCCTGCCGATCCGACTCGTCTCGCAGGTCGGTGATCCCCTCCACCTTGCCATCCCGCACGAGCTCTGCGATCCGCTCGACCAGGCGCGTCTTGTTGGTCTGGTAAGGAAGCTCGGTGATCACCAGGCGGCTGCGACTGCGGCTCATCGCCTCCACATGCACTTTGGCCTGCACCAGCAGGCGCCCGCGGCCGCTGGCATACGCCTTGGCGATGATGTCTTCGTGACCGTCCTTGCCCTCACGATAGCGATAGACGATGCCGCCGGTGGGGAAATCTGGCCCCTTGACGAAGTGCATGAGGTGCTCAAGGGTGATGTCGTCGACGGCGTAGTAATGGTCGATGATGAAAGCCAGGGCGTCGACGATCTCGCCCAGGTTATGCGGGGGGATATTGGTGGCCATACCCACAGCAATGCCGCTCGAGCCGTTGACCAGCAGATTGGGCAAGGCTGCGGGCAGCACGGTAGGTTCCAGCAGGGTCTCATCGAAGTTGGAGGTGAAGTCCACCGTATCCTTGTCGATGTCGGCCAGCATGGTGCCGGCGATTTCGGCCAGCCGCGCTTCGGTATAGCGCATGGCCGCGGCGTTGTCACCATCGACCGAGCCGAAGTTGCCCTGCCCATCGACGAGAGGATAGCGCATGGAGAAATCCTGAGCCATGCGCACCATGGCATCGTAGACGGCATCGTCACTGTGCGGGTGGAATTTGCCCAGCACTTCGCCCACGATGCGCGCGCTCTTGCGATGGGGCCTGTCATGACGCAGCCCCATGCTGTGCATGGCGTAGAGGATGCGGCGATGCACCGGTTTGAGCCCGTCTCGCACATCGGGCAGAGCGCGCGAGACGATGACGCTCATGGCGTAGTCCAGGTAGGCGCCGCGCATCTCCTCGTCGATATCGATGACGCGTAGGGTTCCAATTGCAGAGTCAGAAATCGTCATGGCACGGGGGAGGGAAATTGGGGTGATGGGATATACGTTGAATGCACGGTCAGTGCGGCGACCGGCAGGAGGTTATGCTTCCAACAGCTTGATGCGCTCCCAGGCGGGGAGGTCTTCCTCATCATGCAGGCTGCGACGTAGTTCCATGATCTGGTCGCGCAAGATGGCTGCCTGTTCGAATTGCAGTTGCCGGGCAGCCTCCTGCATCTGCTTCTCCAGCTCTTTGATGAGCCGGATGCGCTCGTCTCGGGGCAGCGTTGTCAGGGAGGGGATTAGTTCGCCGCCGTCGGTGCGATATACCGGTCCGGCTTCGGCGAAGGCCGATGCCGTCTCGGTGGCCACTCGTTGTGTGAGATCGTGAACCGACTTGATGATGGAGCGAGGCTCGATACCATGCTCGCGGTTGTAAGCTTCCTGGATCTTGCGCCGGCGATTGGTCTCTTCGATGGCGCGGCGCATGGAATCGGTGATACGGTCGGCGTACATGATGACCAGACCCTCGACGTGCCGCGCGGCCCGGCCAATGGTCTGGATCAGGGAAGTCTCGGAGCGCAAGAACCCCTCTTTGTCGGCGTCGAGGATGGCCACCAGGCTCACCTCGGGCAGGTCAAGCCCCTCGCGCAGGAGATTGATCCCGACCACCACATCGTAAACGCCCAGCCGCAGATCGCGCAAGATCTCGACCCGTTCGATGGTATGAACTTCCGAGTGGAGATAGTGTACCTTGAAGCCCAATTCCGCCAGATAGTCTGCCAGGTCCTCGGCCATGCGCTTGGTCAGCGTGGTGATAAGGGCGCGCTGTCCGTTGGCGATACGCCGGTTGAGTTCCTTGACCAGGTCGTCCACTTGCCCCTCGGTAGGGCGCACCGAGATGATCGGGTCCAGCAGCCCGGTCGGGCGTATGATCTGTTCGACGATCTGCTCGGAGACCTGGCGTTCGTATGGGCCCGGCGTGGCCGACACGTATATGACCTGATTGACCAGCTCTTCGAACTCCTCGAACTTGAGGGGGCGGTTATCCAGCGCAGAGGGCAGCCGAAAACCGTGCTCGACCAGCACCATCTTGCGCGAGCGGTCGCCGTTGTACATGCCCCGAAGCTGGGGAATGGTCATGTGTGATTCGTCGATGAAGATGATGTAGTCGTCGGGGAAGTAGTCCAGCAGGGTCCAGGGCCGCGAGCCGGGTGGGCGCCGGGCCAGAGGCCGGGAGTAGTTCTCGACCCCGGAGCAGTAGCCCACCTCACGCAGCATCTCCAGATCGTAGTTCACCCTCTGCTGGATGCGCTGCGCCTCCAGCAGCTTGCCCTGCTCCTCGAAGCGTTTCACCTGTTCGGCCAGCTCTGCTTCGATGTCGGCAATGGCCTCCATCAGTTTCTCTTGCGGGGTGATGAAGTGCTTGGCGGGGTAGATTTCGATCTCTTCCGGCGTATCCAAGATCTCGCCGGTGAGAGGATCTATCTCGGTGATACGCTCGATCTCATCGCCCCAGAACTCGATGCGATAGGCGGTGTCACCGTACGCGGGCATGATCTCCAACGTATCGCCTCGCACCCGGAACTTTCCGCGCTGCAGGGTTACATCGTTGCGCGAGTAGTGGATGTCGACCAGATGCCGGAGAATCACGTTGCGACGCCGGATCTCGCCGACGCCAAGTTGCAGCGAGACGCGACCGTAGTCTTCCGGGCTGCCCAGCCCATAGATGGCCGAGACCGACGCCACGATAATCACATCGCGGCGACTGAAGAGGGCCGACGTGGCCGCCAGCCGTAGCCGGTCGATCTCCTCGTTGATCTGGGCATCCTTTTCGATGTAGGTGTCGGTGCGGGGGATATAGGCCTCGGGCTGATAGTAGTCGTAATAGCTGACGAAGTATTCGACCGCGTTGTTCGGGAAAAATTCGCGGAATTCGGCATAGAGCTGCGCTGCCAGGGTCTTGTTGTGGGCCAGTACCAGGGCCGGTCGCTGCAGGCTCTCGATGACCTTGCCCATCACGAAGGTCTTGCCGGTACCGGTCGCGCCCAGCAGGGTCTGGTGTTTCATCCCCTGCCGAACACCCTCGACGAGCTGCTCGATAGCCTGGGGCTGGTCGCCGGTGGGTTGAAAGTCGGAAACGAGTTTGAAGGCAGGCATCGATTACGGGATAGAGGTGGAGAATGGCAAAGTCAGAGCCGGGGGAAAGGGGTGGGGGAGTGTTCGTGGCAGGTTTGGCAATGCCCCCGGCGCTGATGCACACAACTCAGAACATCAGTTCGCTGTCTGCATTGTACCCTGTTTTGGCTTCTCTGTCCACCCCTGAAATGGAAGGGGGTGCATTTCAGGATGGGGGCAACCTGCAGGAGAGGCATTCCAGCCTGGCGCCGCCGCCAGTCCTGAGCAGCGCCGCATGGTAAGCTGAAACGGCGGC
>RFJM01000529.1 GCA_003694905.1 Caldilineae bacterium | reverse complement strand
CTGAGACCCCTTTCTCCGGGGCGAAGCGACTCGCCGCCATCTCGGTCTTGATTGTAGCAAACGCTTCCAGACGACGCAACCGGGCAGAGCGGCGGGCAGTGTATCCTCGATGGTTGAAATCCGTTCCAGCGGTAGCAGCAGTCTGAGATCACCCGATTTTGAGCCTCTCGAGGCTACGAAACCGCCAATCGTGGGGTTGTCAAACGGAGCAGGCACAATCTCAACCAAACAAGATGCACTACCCGTCCCAGGGATGCGTCCCGGAACTCGCGAGCCTTTCCTGAAAGGGACGCTGAAGATTGTGGTGCGCAACACGCCGAATCGCCCGGGCGGCCGGAGCTTCTATGCGCTTGTGCGCGGCAACTCCGTGATTCACCCCGCGGGTGCATGGCCCCGGCGGGCCGGCCAATCGCCCGAGATGCCGCGCCTTGCACCGCAGATTCTGGTCAGCTCAGCACCTTTGGGCGTAGAATTAGGAGGAGCTTGAACACCTCCCCGTACATCATCATGACCGCGACCACCGCCTACGCCGAATTCACCCTTCCCCAACGTTATAAGACCGACCGCTCGTCCCCGGTGCGCTGGCTGGCATCGCATGCTTTCCGCCACTGGTATCTGTGGATCGTGATGGCCATCGGCGCCTTCAGCAACGCAGCCCTGGCGGCCGCGATACCCGTCTATACAGGACAGGCTTTCAACGCAGTGCTGGCGCAACCGCCCAGGGCCGAGATCCTCATACGCATCGCCCTGCTTATCGTCGGCACGCAGATTCTACGCAGCATGCTGCAATTGGCACGGAACTTCGGCGCCGAGCTCATCGGCCAGCGGCTGGAACGGGACATCCGGGACGAGCTCTATGCCAGCTTGCTGGGCAAGAGCATGACCTTCCACAGCCTGCAGCCGATGGGGGATACCATGGCGCGGGCCACCAACGACGTACGGGAAATCAACTTGATGTTCAACCCGGGTATCAATCTGGTGGTGGGATCGTTCAACTTCCTCATCATGCCCTTGCTGGTTGCCCCGCGCTACCACCCCACCCTGATCCTGGTTCCCCTCTGCTACATTTTCCTCTACCTGCTGGCGTTGGCCCAGTACCTGCATGAGCTCCAGCCCATCACCGCCGGCGTACGCAAGACCTTCGGCACCATGAATACGCGCCTGGCCGAAGCTCTCGACGGCATCGAGACGGTCAAGGGCGCAGCGCAGGAGCAGGCCGAAGTGACCCGCTTTGCTCGCGCGGCTCGTGCCTTCCGCGATGCCTTTGTACGCCAGGGCGATGTCGAAGCGCGCTTCCTGCCTCTGCTGCTGCTGGGTCTGGCCAATGCCGCCGGACTGGTGCATGCCATCATCCTCTTCCGCCGCGGCCTCATCGATGTGGGCAACATCGTCGCCTACATGGGGCTGCTTCAGATGCTGGGATTCCCCACCTTCGTTTCTCTTTTCGCCTATTCCCAGGTCTCCTCGGGCATCTCGGCCGGGGCCCGCATCCTGGAACTGATCAAACGGGAAACCGAACTGGATCAGAATGCCGCCGGCTACGCTGCCGGCATGCAGGGCTCCATTCTCTTCGACCGTGTGTGCTTCCGCTACGGCGACGGCGAACCCGCGCTGGAGCATATCAGCTTCGAGGTCGAGCCGGGCCAGACCGTTGCCATCGTGGGCCAGACCGGCGCCGGCAAAACGACGCTCGTCAAGCTGGTCAACCGCACCTACGATGTGTGCGGAGGAAGCGTGCGTGTGGATGGTGTGGATGTTCGGGACTGGAATCTGGAGGCGCTGCGCCGGCAGATCTCCATTATCGAACAAGACATCTTCCTCTTTTCGCGCAGCATCGCCGAGAACATTGCCTTCGGACAGCCCCACGCCACCCGCGAGCAGATTGTGGAGGCAGCAAAGGCCGCGCAGGCCCACGAGTTCATCATGGCTTTCAAGGACGGCTACGACACCGTTATCGGCGAGCGAGGCGTCACGCTTTCGGGAGGCCAACGCCAGCGTCTGGCCCTGGCCCGAGCGTTCCTCACCGATCCACGCATCCTCATCCTCGATGATTCCACCAGCGCCATTGACAGCGACACCGAGGACAAGATCCAGCGAGCCATCTACGCAGCCGCGCACGGCCGCACGACCCTCATCATCACTCATCGTCTCTCGCAGATCCGCTGGGCCGACAAGGTGGTGGTGCTGCGCAAGGGCCGCGTCGCCGCCGTCGGGACCCACGAGGAATTGCTCGAACGTTCCGAAGCCTACCGCCGTATTTTCGCCGAGTAGTCCTCTAGCGCTGCCGGCCTCTCCTGCACTACCGCACCCATGGGATTCTTCGCCCGCCTCGACGTCGAAGCCTACGATCGCCAATACAGCGACCGCGAGCTGATCGCGGGCATGTGGCGTTATTTCCGTCCCCATCTCCGCCGTATCCTTCTCATCGTTATCCTGCTGGGTCTCATCGCCGGGTCTTCCGCCTCGGTTCCGATACTGGTGTCCCGTGGGGTTGATCTGATCCGCAAAAGCCCCAACGCCACCACCGTCACCTTACTGACCGCCGGCGTCTTCCTGGCAGGGGTGCTGGTTTGGGCCGGCAACTGGTGGCGACGGCGACTTACCGTGCGGGTGTTGGGCGATGTGGTGCTCAGCCTGCGTAGCGACGCCTTCCGCGCCGCGGCCAATCACGATCTCTCCTTCTACGACACCTTCTCCACCGGCCGCATCGTCTCTCGCATCACTTCCGACACCAAGGATTTTGGCGATGTGGTCACCCTGGTCACCGACGTGGCCTCACAGATCTTCCAGGCGCTCATCCTGGCCGCCGTGCTGCTGACCATCGACGTGCGGCTGACCATCTATGTCTTCCTCTTCCTGCCTGTCCTTTTCCTGGCTGCCAGCAGCCTGCGCCGGCTCATGCGGCGATACACCCGGCTGGGCATGCGCGCTATGGCCACGGTCAATGCCAATATCAAAGAGAGCATCGGAGGCATTGCCGTGGCCAAGAACTACCGACAAGAGCACGCCATCTACCGGGAATTCGACGACGCCAACAAGGAATCCTACCGGGTCAATGTGCGGCGAGGCTTTGTCCTGGCCCTGGTCTTCCCCCTCTTGAACGCGTTGGGTGGTGTGGGCACGGCCATGCTCGTCTATCTAGGGGGCATCAATGTGGTAGAGGGGATCGTCACGGCGGGGGCCTGGTATCTCTTCCTCTCCAGTCTCGACCGTTTCTTCTTCCCCATCCTCAATCTGGCCGCGTTTTCTGCCCAGGTGCAGGCAGGACTATCCTCGGCCGAGCGCATCTTCGCGCTGATCGAGGCCGAGCCCGCGGTCATCCAGATTGCGCACAATCCCCCACCCCCCCTGAGCGGTGATATCCGCTTTGAGCACGTATGCTTCCGTTATTCCGAACAGGAACAGGTGCTGGAAGATTTCAACCTGCACATCCGGCCGGGGGAGACGGTGGCATTGGTGGGGCACACGGGCGCAGGCAAGTCATCCATCGCCCGGCTGATCGCCCGTTTCTACGAGTTCCAGGAGGGACGGCTCCTCATCGACGGGCACGACATCCGCACCTTCGATCTCCACCTCTACCGCCGCCAGTTGGGCATCGTCTCCCAGTCCCCCTTCCTGTTCTCCGGCACCGTGGCCGACAACATCCGCTACGCCCGGCCCGAGACCAGCACCGAAGAGATCCTGGAACTGGCGCATCAGATCGGAGAGGGCGAGTGGCTGGAAGCGTTGCCGCAGGGGCTGGAAACCGAAGTTGGTGAGCGAGGAGGGCGGCTCTCCATGGGACAGCGGCAGCTGGTGGCTCTCATGCGCGTGCTGGTACAGAACCCCGCCATCTTCATCCTGGACGAAGCCACCGCCAGCATCGATCCGTTCACCGAGTGGCAGATCCAGACCGCGCTGCATATGGTGCTGGCACGCACGACCAGCATTCTCATCGCCCATCGGCTTTCCACGGTCAAGGCTGCCGATCGGATCATTGTGTTGGATCACGGCCGTATCATCGAAGAGGGCAGCCATAGTCAGCTCCTGGCGCAGGGCGGCCACTACGCCACACTGTACAACACCTACTTCCGCCATCAGAGCCTGGCGTACGTGGAAGAAATGGGCGCCCTGGCCGGGAAACGCTAGCCCTGCGCGGGCGCGGCTTCGCCATGGCGGCCGCGTATGCGGCGTGGTCGGGGTAGTTTACTGCCTTCCATCAGCCCCCATCTGCCTCCCTGCGGAGGGGAGGCAAGCTCTTGGTGTGCCCTGCGAATCTGGGACTCCGGGTGTGCGGGCGAATCTGTGAATCCCCTGCTGGTGCGCGGCCCGGCCCAATCAGACAACGACGCACCACCTCAACTTGCCGGGCCGTGCTGTGTGGCCCGGCATCGGCGTTTTGCATCGGCCGCTCGGCTGCGGTAAAATGTCTAATCGTCCAATCGTCTATACAAATTTGCCGTCCTCATTCGTCATTCTTCTCCGATACCTGCGGCAAGATGACCCTGCGCTCAGGCCCGGTACCGAAATACTACCAGTTGGCAGCCATTCTGCGCGACCAGATTCAGCGCAATCAGTTGCAGCCGGGTGACAGGCTGCCCACCGAGGAAGCGCTATGCCGGGAGTATGGGGTCAGTCGGGGCACGGTGCGACAGGCGGTGCAGTTGTTGGTGCAAGAAGGGCTGGTACGCCGCGAGCAGGGACGGGGCTCCTTCATCACGGCATCGCGGCCGGGCGGCGTGTTCTTCACGCTCACCAGCTTCAACGAAGACATGCTACAGCAGGGGCGACAGCCGGACACGGTGGTTCTGAGGGCCGATGTGCAGCCCGCGGATGAACGCATCGCTACCAGACTCCAGTTGCCGACCGGCGAAAAGGTCTTTCACATCGAACGCCTGCGGCGGGCCGACGGCCAGCCTGGGGCCTACGAAACCCGCTATCTTGCCGTGGCCCTCTGTCCGCGCCTGTTGGAAGAGGACCTGTCGCACGATGCCATCCACAGGCTGCTCATCGACAAGTATCGGATCCCCCTGCTGCG
>RFJM01000528.1 GCA_003694905.1 Caldilineae bacterium | reverse complement strand
GGCATACATCTGGTCATTGCCACCCAGCGGCCCTCGGTCAATGTGGTCACCGGGTTGATCAAGGCGAATTTCCCTTCTCGAATCGCTTTTGCCGTGACCAGTCAGGTGGATTCGAGGGTGATCCTGGATACGCCTGGGGCAGAGCGGCTACTCGGCCGCGGGGATATGCTCTTCATGCGGCCGGACTCGGCCAAGCTGGCGCGCCTGCAAGGGGCCTATGTTTCCGACGCGGAGGTGAATCGGCTGGTGCGTTACTGGCGCGGTATGGGTGGCGGCGAACCTGCTGATATGAGCGGTTTCGTGAGGGATGCCGATACCGTGGTGACTTCGCCTTTGGAGGATCGGGGCCGGCCTTCGACCCAGCGGCCTCTGTGGGACGATATCATCGCCAAGGCCGAGGCCGAAGCCCGCCGTGATGAGTTGTTCGATGAGGCGGTACGTGTGGTGCAGGAAAGCGGTCGCGCCAGTACCAGCCTGTTGCAGAGACGGCTCCGCATCGGATACTCGCGGGCAGCACGTCTCATCGATTTGCTGGAGGAAGAGGGCATCATCGGGCCGGATTTGGGGGGCAGCCGCGGGCGCGAGGTGTTGGTCTCCGGCCCCCCGGAGCAGAGCCGGTCGCAGCAGGAGTCGGAGGAGGGAACGGAATTCCAAGATCCATCCTCGGATTTCCCTGCCTAGTCAGCTGCCCCTGGCCGACTTTTCCAGAACATGAGGCTTTTGACGCGGCGCGCCATTTGTCGATATAATGTCAACCGCCGCTCCACTCGAAGCGCCATCTGTTTGTCTCATCATCCATCTTCTACAAGGAGGGTTCCGATGGAGAAACCTTGGCTGAAGCATTACGAGAAGGGTGTCCCTGCGACGCTGAGCTATCCGGAGACATCGATTTGGGGCTTGTTGAGTAGCTCGTTCAAGGAGTATCCAAACAACAAAGCTGTGACGATGGTGCTGCGCTACCTGCCGCTAGGGCTGCGTATCGGGGTCTCCCTGACCTACCGTCGGCTCGAAGAATATGTAAATCGTCTGGCCACCGCCATGGCGGGGATGGGGATCGAGAAGGGGGATCGGGTGGCGGTACAGACGCCGAACTCGCCGGGCGGGGTGATCGCGTTTCTCGCCGCCACACGGCTGGGTGCCATCGTGGTGAACACCAATCCCATTTATACGCCGCGAGAAATGCGGCATCAGTTCCGGGATTCGGGCGCAAAGGCCATCGTCATCTGGAACGAGCTCTATCCCAAGCTGCAGGAAATCCAGGGTGACACCGATATCGAACACGTCATTGTCTACAACCTCAACGATTTCATTGGCCGGCCTTTTGCGGGGCTGGTAAAGAGCGCGAGGGAAAAGGAAGGCACGTGGGTCGATGTGGCGGAAGGCAACGGCGTCTATCAGCTGACCTCGTTGTTGGCCAGCCATCCGCCCAATCCGCCGGAGGTACCTATCGCCCCCGATGATGTGGCACTCTTCCAGTACACGGGTGGCACCACAGGCGTGCCCAAGGCGGCGATGCTCAGCCATCGCAATCTGGTTGCCAATATCTTGCAGTGCCAGTCATGGTTGACGGATCTACAGCCTGGAAGGGAGAAGTTCATGGGAGCCATCCCCTTCTTCCATGTCTTCGGCATGACGGTGGCGATGCTGCTGAACCTGAAGGTGGGCGGTGAGGTGTTCGTCGTGCCCAATCCGCGCGACATCGGCTTTGTGATGGAGCAGATCCACCGCGAAGGGTGCACCATCTATCCGGGTGTGCCCGCCATGTACATCGGTATCATCAACCATCCCCAGGTGCAGAAGTACAATCTCCGCTCCATCAAAGCCTGTATTTCGGGAGCAGCGCCGTTGCCGGTTGAGGTGCAGCGACGTTTCGAGGAGATCACCGGTGGACGTCTGCGCGAGGGCTACGGGCTGACCGAGGCGGCACCGGTGACGCATGCCAACCCCATCTACGGCGAATCCAAAGCCGGCTCCATCGGCCTGCCTTTCCCGGATGTGGAAGCGCGCATCGTAGCCCTGGAGCCCGACGAGAACGGTCACTATCCCGAGCTTCCAGTGGGCGAGGCGGGGGAGCTGGTGCTGCGCGGGCCGCAGGTGATGGTCGGCTACTGGAACAAGCCGGAAGAGACGGCCGCCACCATCGACGGTGAGGGCTGGCTACACACAGGCGATATCGCCAAGATGGATGAAGACGGCTACTTCTATATCGTGGATCGCAAGAAGGACCTGATCATCGCCTCGGGCTACAACATCGTCCCCCGCGAGGTGGAGGAGGTACTCTTCGAGCATCCCAAGGTGCAAGAGGCGGTGGTGGCGGGCGTGCCGGACCCCAAACGCGGCGAGACGGTGAAAGCCTACATTGTGCTCAAGGAGGGGGAGACGGCCACGGCCGAGGAAATCATCGCCTTCTGCAAAGAAAACCTGGCGCCCTACAAGGTGCCCAAGATGGTCGAATTCCGCTCGGAGTTGCCCAAGTCCATGGTGGGCAAGTTCCTGCGGCGGGTGCTGGTGGAGGAGGAAAAGCAGAAGCTGGCAGCCCAGCAGGCGGGGCAGGAGTGACGAAAGCGCTCTGGGCCGGGCCGGGCTGTCTAGCGCAGGCGCACGGCACCGGTGTCCCGGCCCAGGGCTTGTTCCCAGATACGGCGTAGCAGACGCACCTCTCGGATGAGATCCGCCTGGGTCCAGGACTGCCGACCCAACAGCTCGCTGCTCGCGACCACGGCCCAGGCCCCGGCCTCGGCGTAGGCCGGCAGCGATGCCGGGTCGAGCCCGCCGCCGACCAGAAAGCGGCAGTGGGGATACGCTGCCCGGAGTGAAGCAAAATGGTCGGGGCCGAGGATGTCGGCCGGGTTGTAGTAGAGGTGGTCGTAGCCGTGGCGTAGGGCAAGCGCGACCTCGCTGGCGGTGAAGGCGCCGGGGACGTAGGGGAGTGAGAGCATGCGGGCGCGGACGGCCAGACGCAGATCAAAGCAAGTAGAAACCAGGAAAGTCGCACCGGCTCGCGCCGCCGCGTCCACGTGCTGCTCCGACAGGACATCCGCGGCGCCTAGCAGGGTCTGGCCGGGCCCGCGGTGGACCAGGGCCTGCAGGACGGCGGTGGCGTGGCGTGCAGGCATGGCCACGACGATGCCCAGTGCCGGCGCGGCCAGCAGAGCGTCGGCCACTTCCAGGGCCTCGGGAAATGGCAGGGTTTCCTCGAGGCGGACGATAACCCCGGCCTCGCGCAGTTGCTCGAACAAGGCGCGAGTGGTGTTGGCGTCAGGCTGCATGAAACGCGTCCCGGTTCCTGGGTTGGTCTGCGAACATCGCACCTATCCGGAGCGCAGCCATGTTTTCATGCGGGAGAGGACACCCCGCCCCGTGCCTGGTCGAGCCAGTTCGCCGCCCTCCCACCACGTCGTCAAGGCGGCGTACATACGTTCGTACCCCAGCGTGCAGAGGCGATTGGTGCGGCTGAAATCCCACAGCGGCACGGCTTCTGCGCCGGTGAGGTGCACGTAGTGCACGGGGACGCCATAAGCGCGCGCCAGGGCCATCTCCAGGTCTGTCTGACGGGCCGCGGCCGTGGCAATGGCCTTGGACAGGAGAGTGCCGATGCCGCCGATGTCGGGGAGAACGGGTTGCTGGTTTTCGGAGATGTCCAGCGCGATGATCTCGCTTGCCCCCTGGCGGATGGCCGGCTCGATGGGCAGGTTGCTGACCATGCCACCATCCACCAGCAAACGACCGTCTTGCTCGATGGGGGGGATCCAGGGGGGGATGGCGGCCGTCGCCAACAGGGCATCGAGCAGTCGTTCATCCGGGTCTACACCGAAGAGGACGGGGCCACAGGCGTTGAGGTCTGCGGCGACGACGATGAGTCGGAAGTGGGGCAGATCGCGAAAGCGCATCTCGGGGGTGACGCCGTGCTCGATGTGAAAGGCGCGCATGCGTTCGAGAAAGCTGGTGTCTGGCCGCTTGAAGAGGGCACGGGCTGCAAGCCAGGTGCGACTGGCGGCAAGCAGATCCATCTCGGCGGCATCATGCCATACCTTCTCCAAGGCGCGGACACTTTCCTCATCGAAGCCGTGGAGGGCCAGGTAGGCCGCATTGAGTGCACCGATAGAGGTGCCGACCATCATTTCCGGCCGGTAACCGGCTTCGCAAATGGCCCGCAGCGCACCTGCCTGATAGGCGCCGCGGGCGCCGCCTCCGCTCAAGACGATGGTGAACATGGTGGCTTCTATGACCGGGTAGGAATGGGTGGTTTCTTGTGGCAAAGAGCGCGAGGAGTAGAAGCAAGTCTGGCATATGGCCGTGCGTTGGCCGCTCCTGCAAAATCAGTATACAATGACTTGTCTTCTCTGCTAAATGGTATAGCACCAACTGCTACCGGGCCCCTGGTCTGGGAAGGCGTAGGTCGTACTTCACAGCGCGATGGTTCGGCCGTCCGAGCAGCCCCGGCGAGCGCTTTATGCCCCCCTGGCAAAGGAGTAACCCCCATGTGGCATCCCCTCACGGCATTACCGGCCAACTGGTTTTGGCCTTTTCTGGTACTCACCCTCGTGGTTCTGGCTTTGTTCCAGGTAATTGACAGACCTTTGAAGACGCCGGCCGCGCCCGTGGGCATTGTGTCGTACGAGTTGGCGGGTTCGGTGGAACGGGCGCGGGCGATCCTCGAGAGCTGGGACTCGCGCGCTCGCGTGTACGCAGGCTTCAGTCTCGGCTTCGACTATCTCTTCATGCCCCTGTATGCCACAACTATCGGCATGGCCTGCCTGTGGGGCGCGAGGACAGGCTCGGGTCCGGCGTGGTTGGGTGGGATATTGGCGTGGGGCGTGTGGGTGGCCGCGCTGTGTGACGGCATCGAGAACTATGCCCTGTGGCGGATGCTCGTCGGCGAGCCGGTTGCCCCCTGGCCGGCCGTCGCCCGTGTCAGCGCCCTGGCCAAGTTCGGCCTGATTCTGCTGGCCCTTGTGTACGCGCTGGTCATGGCCGTGCTGTGGGTGGTGGGCTCATAGCCCTTTGCGAGGGTGGACAGCTGCACTCTAGTCGAGTGCTTCCAGCTCGTCGACCATGGCATCCAGGATATCGAAGCCACCTTGCCAGAAGTCGCGGCTGTGGATGTCGATGCCGGCCCTGGCCAGCAGTCGTGCTGGCGAGTCGGATCCCCCCGCCGCCAGCAGTTGCAGGTACCGGGGCTTGAAAGCATCGCCCTCTTCCTTGAACTGGCGGTAGAGTGAGAGCACCAGGAGTTGGCCGAAAGCGTAGGCGTACACGTAGAAGGGGGTGTGGTAGATGTGGGGGATCGAGACCCATTCCCAACGAAACTCTTGGGCCACATCGACGGTATCACCGAACTGGAGGTGCAGGTTTTCCATGTAGGCGTCCGCCAGGTCGTCTACCGAGGCGCCCTGGGCCACCATGTCGTGGGCTTCTCGCTCGAAGAGGGCGAAGAATACCTGGCGCATGATGGTGGCGTAGTTGTCGTCTACCTGAGAGAAGAGGATGTCGCGGCGTACGCGTTCGTCGGTCTCCAGCGCCAGCAGGCGATCCACCAGAAGCATTTCGGCAAAGGTGGAGGCGGTTTCGGCCAAGGGCAGCGATGGATGGAAGGTGAAAATGGAGTGGTCTTCTGCCAGCATCCCGTGGAGGGCATGGCCCAGTTCGTGGGCAAGGGTGGAGACATCGTTGGCACGACCCTGGTAATTGACCAACACCCAGGGCGTCATTTCAGGCATGGGCGCCCAGCAGAAGGCACCGCCCCGCTTTCCCTTGCGTACCTCGCTGTCGATGTGGTTCTCCGCAAAGACGCGTTGGGCCAGACGGATCAGTTCGGGATCGAATTCGCCGAAAGCATCGAAAACCATTTCCACCGCCTGGGGGAAGGGATAGGTTTTGTCCGACTCAACGACCGGTGCGTAGATGTCGTAGCGGCGCAGGCGGTCCATCCCCAGCAGCCTTGCCTTGAGGGCGAAAAAGCGCTGAAAGATGCCCGTGTTTGCCTGGGCCACGTCCAGCAGTGTGTCTACCACGTCATCGGGGATGTCGTTGGCCAGATTGCGCACGGCGATGGGACTGCTGTAGCCGCGCAATTCCAGATTCTCGTTGCGCCAGTCCTGGACCAGCGTCTGGTACATCTGTCCCAGGATCGGCCCATCCTCGCCGTAAACGCGATACAGTTCCCGGTACGCAGCCGCGCGCAGATCGGGATCATTGCTGCGCACGTGGACCATCAGCGCATCGCGTGTCAACTCCTGCACCTCACCATCGAGGGCAAGTTTGAAGACATAGCGGTTGGTTAGGGAGGCGTACAGGCGGTTCAGCGCTGCAACACCGGTGACGTTCTTGAGATTGATGATCTTCTCTTCCGGCTCGGAGAGGGTGTAGGGTTTGTAGTGTCGCATTTCTTCGAGCCAGTAGCGGTAGTCGCCGGCTGCGGCCATGAGCCGCCCGGCGTTGGCATCGTCCAGCGCCTTCCACCAGAGACTGAAGAAAAGTATCCGGTTGGTCAACTGGGCCACGAATTGCTGGACTCGGGCCTGCATACTCTGGGCGGCCTGATTCTGTGTATTCTCGGAAAACCAGAGGCCGGCAAAGGCAAAGAGCCGGTACCCCTGACGTGTGAGGCTCTCCAGTTCCCGCACGAGGTCGAGAAAGGTGTCGGGGTCGATATCGTCGCAAAGCTCTTCCCGCCGGGCTGCAAAAGCCTGGCTGCGATCATCGAGGGTTTCGAAGGCCTGCCGGAGTTCGGGGCTCTGGGGCCCCGGAAACAAGTCCTCCAGGCTCCAACGGGTCTGCGTGTAGGCTGTCGTGTTCATGACGGTTTCGAGAGCTGGGTGGTGGTTTGCGAAAGGGTTTGAGATGGGTTAATTGGCAACGAACCGGCACGGCGGCGCCGGTCCGGTTCTGGTCAAAACCATAGTCGGGGAGAAATAGGCCGGCCGGACAGGGATACGGCAAGGGCATTACTCAAGCTGCGGCATCCTGGACCATGCGGTCAGGTGTCTGGCGGGGCACACTGGGTAAGTAGACGGTAAACTTGCTTCCTTCGCCTACCGTGCTCTCCACCGTGATGGTCCCTCCATGCAGTTGGGCGACCCGCTGGCAGATGGCCAATCCCAGACCGAAGCCGTGCTCCTGGGTGGTAAAGAGTGGCTCGAAGATGAGGTCCAGTTGCTCGGGGGGGATGCCCGGCCCGGAGTCCTCCACCTCGAGGCGTACACCTTCGGCTACCGGTTTCAAGCCGATCTTGACCACGCCGCTACCCCCTACGGCCTGAAAAGCGTTGTCGAGCAGATGATGGATGAGCAGGCGTAGTTGGTCGGGATCGGCCTGGATGGGGGGGAAGACAGGCGGCTGGTCGATGAAGAGGGAGACTCCGTCCGGTATGGTGAGGTGGGTGAGCTCCTCGGCGAGGAGGTCGTCGAGATTCACCGTCTGGATATGAAGCCCACCGAGACTGGCGAAGTGTTCCAAGC
>RFJM01000527.1 GCA_003694905.1 Caldilineae bacterium | reverse complement strand
GCCTCCAGTCCGAGGGCCCTGCTCACGAAGAACTGAAAAGGGCAGGCTGCATACGTTTCCAAGCTGCTACTGCTCCAGACATAGGTGGGCCGGTAGTGTTGCTGCAGGCACGAGGTGATGGCGGAGAGATCGCCCTCGTAAGCGCCGGCCGCCTCTTGCTCGAGACGGGCGCGCAAGACTCGGGCCGTGTGCCGGACGTGGTCCCAGACCGCCGCGTACTCGCCATCTTCGGGCGGGTTGCGAACCATCGCCAGGTACTCGGCAGGGGATGCAGGAGGGAACATCTGGTCGGCCGGGCTCGGGGTCACACCGCAGACGCGCGTCACCTCATTCCAGTAGGGCGAGGCAAGCCAGGGTTGCCCATCGTCGGTGAGCGCCGGCCGGGTCAGCAGCAGGTAGTGGCGAGCGCGCGTCACTGCTTCGTAGAAGAGAGTGATCTCGTCGCCCCGCAGGCGGGAGGTCAGAGGCAGGCCGCGCGCTCGCAAAGAATTGCGAGCCGATTCGGTGAGCACCGGGTCTTCTTGCTCGCGACGTGGGAACTCACCCTCGGACAGGCCGAGCAGGGCAACCGCGCGGAAGGAGATGCCGCGGGCCTGAAGCACGGAGAGCGCCGGGATGCCGCCTCCTTCGGGCGGCGGGATCCGGTAGGTGGTGGCCTCGGCGGCACCGCGCAGTTCGTCAAAAAAGCGCTGATAGGGAACATCCGCATCCGCGGAGGCGTGGGTGAGCGAGCGGCTGACAACGTCCGCCAGGAGCAGTCCCCGCAGCAGGTCCTTGAGCGTCTGCAAAGCGGAGATGTCCCGCTCTGCAGTATCCTGGCTCTCGCGGGCGCGGGCCACCACGCCCAGATGCGTAACCGGGTCGGTCGTCGGAGCTGTGCGCGCCTCGGGTTGCAGAACCGGGTCGGGACCGATGAGGTCTTCGAGCCAGGCTACATGCTCTTCCAGCGGCGCGTGCTCACGCGGGGTCAGACGCCGCACGAAGGCGTCGAAGATGATCTGCAAGGCCTCGGCCTCGCGGCCGATAGGGCCCTGACGCAGGCTGCGGTCCTCCTCTTCTATCTCGTCCAGGGCCTGGATGGCCACACGCCGGCGGAAGGCCTCCTGCCACTGGTCGAGGCCGGCCATGACGCGGGAAGCCCGCACCATCTCGGCCAGCCGCTGTGCTGCCTGTTCGATGGTGTCGAAGCAGTCCTGGCCGGTCAGGAGATGGGTCCAGTCGAAATAGGGGCTGCGCCAGGATTCCAGCACTTCGCGCTGGGGCCAGTCGAGGATGGGCAGCTCGGCCAGGGTGAGGAGCGCGGCGACGCACGGATTGTCCAGCAGTTCCTCGCCGCCGGCCAGATGTAGGGGCAGGCCGTATTCGGAAGCGACCTCGCTCAGGTACGGCCGGTAGGGAGCAAGTTCGCGGGCCAGGACGGCACAATCGGATGGCTGCACGCGCTCCTCGACGATCAGGTGCTTCAGCCAGCGGAGGGCGACGCGCACTTCATCATGGCGGTTGCGCGCTTCGACCAGAATGAGCGGGAGGGGCGAGGAGACGGATTCGGGTGATGGAGCGTGGGTGCGGACAAAGAGCGAGCGCTCCAGATGGCGGAGGATACCCGGTGTCGGAGTGTGCGGCCGCGGCAGGCTGTGTATCTCCAGTTCGGGACAGTGTCTCGCCAATTCCTGCGCGGCCCGCCGAAAGCGGCGATACGCATCACGGCCGTCGTGGTCCGGCGGCATGAGCGCGGCGGAGTCGTCCGGCAGCTCCCCTGTGAGCGTAATCACCGTAGCGGGCACCCGCTGCGCAAGCAGCCGCAAGACGGCCACCTGGGTGGGATTGAACTCGTCGAAGCCATCCACCGCCAGCAGCCGTACGTCCCCCACCAGGTGCGGATCTCGCTCCAAGGCCTGCGCGGCCAGCCAGCCGAGACCCTCGGCATCGGCCCAGTCCAGCTCATGCAACCAGGCTTGGTAGCGCGAGTAGATGGCCGCCAACTCGTGCAGTGCCGGTTCTTCCTGCGCCAGGGCCTGATGCAGGTCCTCCGGCTCCACGCGAGCCTGTTTGAGTTCCAGAATCACATCGCGCAGCCGTCGCAAGAACCCGGGCTTGTCGCGCAGCGGCGCGTAGTACTGGAGCTGCCCTTCGTCGCTGAGGGTATCTACCACCGCCCGCAACAGCCGGTGCTGCACCGGATCGTGTAGCCTCGGTTTTGGCAGGCCGGCCGCCGCCAGGATCCGGGCATAGAGCCGGTAGAAGGTAGTCACCTCCACGGCCAGAGCGCCGCCGGCCTCGGCCAGACGCCGCCTAAAGGCCGACGCCTGCATCTGATTGGGGACGATCACCCAGGCCGGTGCCAGCAAGTCCTGCCGGCGCAGCTCGATGATCTTGTCGAGCAGAAAGGCGGTCTTGCCTTGGCCGGCCGGGGCAAGATAGAGTCGCATCACAGCGTCAGTTCTACAGCGAGCTGCTCGCCCAGGTCGATGCACTCCTGCACGGCCTTGATGAATCCCTCCGCGGCCTGCAAGGAAGGCGGCGGTGCCTCGTCTTCGTCTTCCGGCGGGGCCGTGAGCTCCCGCACCTGCGAGAGCCGCGCCGCCAGGTCCACGGGGATACGACCTCCCTCCACCAGTTCAGCCTGGACAAGCCGGGGAGAAGGCAGGGTTTCGCCGGGTTCCCGGTCCAGCACAAGGGCCAAATGAGCCGTAAGAGCCCAACCGAGGGCCTGCCGCAGCGGCCGTAGCACCTCCTCCGGGAAACCGCCCTCTAACACGACCTGCGCCAGCTTGAGACGCCGTCTTGCCTGCTGGAAGCCCTGCTGCGCTCGGGCCGCGCGTTCCGCTCGTTCATCGACGGCTTCCGCCGCGGGCAGCGCCGGTGCGCGGTAGGCTTCCTGTTCGGGCTCGGCTTTCTTCAGTACCGGTGCCAGCAATGCCTCCAGAGCCCGATAACTCTCGCCGTCCATCAGGTGCAAGGGTGGGATCTCGCCCAGCGGAGCGAAATGTTCGGCGAGGAGGCTTTCCACCTGGCCGCGCAGGCTCGCCGGTTCCCGATCCACAACCACCAACACGCCTCTGGCCCCATCTCCGGCCACCCCCGGCAGTTGGGGCGCCTTGCGAACCAGCAGCACCCGGCCGGGCAGGCGGCCGACCAGCAAGTCCGCAAAGCCGCGCAAGGTGGGTCTCGGCGGCGTCACCACTTCCGGCGCTTCCTCCGCCTCGGCCGCGGGGGCCAGTTCCAGTACCGGCTTCACTTCGGCCGGTGCGCCCAGCAACTCGTCCAGTTGGCGGATCAGTTCCTGGCCTGTGTCCTCGAAATGGATTTCGCTGGGTCCCTCGGCCTCGCCGAACACGCCCTGAAATACCGAGCGTTTGCGGGCCAGCGTATCCAGTATGCGCTCCTCAATGGTGTCCTGGGCGATCAGATTGATCACCTGTACCGACTGCGGCTGGCCATGGCGATGGGCGCGGGCGATGCGCTGTTCCAATACGGCCGGGTTCCAGGGCAGATCGAGATTGATGACCAGACTGGCGGCCTGGAGGTTCAGCCCCACACCGCCGGCGTCGGTGGAAAGGAAGACACGGCAGTCCGGGTCATCGAAGAAACGCTCCAGCAGCGCACCCCGCCGTGAGCTGGGTACATCGCCGGTGAGCTTCACGGCTCCGATACCCAGGCGTTGCAGGACCGGTTCCGTGAGATCCAGCATGCGCGCCCACTGGCTGAAGATGATGGCCTTGTGCCCGTTGGACGCAACCTCATCCTCCAGGATGTGGGACAGTTCTCGCAGCTTGGGAGACGTACGCTCGCGGTCCTTGGGCGGCAGTTCGGGATCGTGAAGCGCCAGGGCATTGCAGATCAGGCGCATCTTGACCAGAGCGCCCAGCATGATCTGCCGCTCCTTGGGCGTGAGGGGACGGCGCCGCATCATGGCCAGGAGCCGCGCCACCGTGGCACGGAACTCCTCGTACGCCACCCATTGCTCGCGCGTCATCTCCACGAAGAAATTGTTGTCCGTGCGCGCGGGCAGGTCCGATAGCACCTCCTCGCGCGTGCGGCGCAGCACATAGGGGGCTATGCGTTCGCGCAGGCGGTCCAGATTCTTGTAACCTACGACCTTGAAGGTGCCGCTGCGCCTCCGTTCCAGCTGGAAAAACTCCTGATTGAAGCGCCACAGCGGACCCAACACTCGTGGATCCAGGAATTGGAAAACGCTGTACAGCTCATCCAAACGGTTCTCCAGGGGCGTACCGGTGAGCACAAAGGCGTAGGGACTGCGCAGCTGCTTGACCGCGTCGGCGGTCTTCGTGCGCCAGTTCTTGATTCGCTGCGCCTCGTCCAGGATCACCAGATCCGGCTTCATGCGCTGGAGCTCGGCGATGTCCCGCCGCACCAATTCGTAGTTGATGATGCTGAAAAAGGCGGGCTGGCGATAGAGTTGGCGCCGTGCCATGAGATTCCCCTGAATCACCTGGACGGGGAAGGTGGTAAAGCGCCGGATCTCGCGCGCCCACTGGTGTTTTAGCGAAGCCGGACAGACCACCACCACCCGCTGGATATCGCGCAGCTGGTGGAGCAGGCTGGCTGCGGCGATGGCCTGCACCGTCTTGCCAAGGCCCATATCGTCCGCCAGCATGGCGCGGCGCCCAAAGGCCAGGTGCATGGCGCCCTCTTGCTGGTAGGCATACAGCCGCGTTGAGATGACATCGAAGGAACGCCGGCCCGCGGCCACCTCCTCCAGGAACCAGGCCTTCTGCCGCTGAATCGCCTCGAGATCCCGAAGCTGCTCCAGGTACTGATGCACTTCGCGGGCAATGGACAGACGCTGCCGGACACGCGGATGCAGCTCCTCCACTTCTCTGAACAGCACCGGCAAGAGCTGCACGGGGGATCCGACGAGAATGCCCTCGGCATCGAAATAGCGCCGGAGCAGCTCGCGCAGCCTGCGACTGCCGGGCAAGGGCAACGAGACTCGCACCGTAGTACGTTCGGCGTGGTGGAGATAGATCTGGGTGACCGGCGGCGCTTCGGCCGCGTAGCGCTTCCAGGCCTCCTCCCCCAGTGCCTTGCGTAGATACAGCAATGTCCCCTCGATGTGCTTGCATGTCCCCAGCAAGTTGGTTTGATAGTCGGGGCACGTACACCAGTTGAGCCGCTCGCTGAGCGAACGAATCCGGACCTGATAGGAACGGCCCGAAACGGATGTAACCTCAAAGGTGCTGTAGACCGCGTGGCGTCCCTTGTTGACGACGCGTGTGATCTCCTCTTCGGCGCGCTTACGTCGCCGTTCGATTTGCACCTGCTCAGGGTTATAGTCGCTCATGCCTCTGCTTCCTTTATGTCGTGCGAGAACGGACCGGGCGGTCACACAGGCCGCATTATCGCGCAGCAGAGGACGTCGTGCAAAGTGAGATCGAGGAACCGGTGCGTTTCAAGATGGGGGCAGCCTCTCTCCGCCTGGTACGCTAAGGCGATGGCGGTTGTCTGGTTCAGTCTGCCGCTACGGGCGAATCCACGATTCAGCCGCACACTTGCCGCCCGAGAACCGCATAGCAGAGCAAACGCCCCCTTCCCGTCGGGGGGTAGCCAAGGGGGCTGGATGCAAGGCGACAAACAGTCCCGACGATAAGACGCGGTCTCGAGGAACGGAAACCGAACAGGCCGAAAAAGACCTTGCAGGCAGTACCTCTCCGGACACTTCGTTCGTCTATCTATGAGGAATGCCCTGGTTGACCCCTGCAAGGGTATCGGATATTCTCTTGGGGCGCCGACCTAACCCCGCCGTACGCTTCTTGGGAGGCTAGTCATGCTTTTTCGGCACAACCGCTTCTGGATAGTCCTTCTATCTGCCACAATCGTTCTCCTGCTGGCTGCAGTGGCCGTGGCTGCGGCACGGCCGGCCGCTCAGAGCGCACCGCCCGCGATACGTCGCGCTCCGGCATCCGGTC
>RFJM01000526.1 GCA_003694905.1 Caldilineae bacterium | reverse complement strand
GGATGGACACCGGGTAGCCCAAAACGGCCGATACCACTCCCACGGTCAGGGCATGTCCTGCCGGCGTGGCCTTGGCCAGAGCGAACCAGGCACCGGTGACTGCAAAAGCGATGCGACCGACGGCCACGGGCGAGGGCCGGCGCGCAGGTGCCAGGAGCAGGCTGAGCACGGCTGCAAGCAAGAAAGGAAAAAAGAACAGCCCCGCGAAGTCGCTAAGCTTGCCCGTGAACCACGACGGTGCGACGATTTTGAGAACGTGATCGTTCAGCAGGAGCAGACCGATGCTGAACAGCGTGGCCGGCTGTGCCAGGCAGCGCAGGCTTGTGCGCCAGGCATTCGCGGTCATCCCTCTGCCATCACGCTTCTCGAGTTCGCCGGCCATAGCCATGCTCACGCGTCCTCCTCGATCTCGTACGGCATCGCGCTCTCCATGAGGAAATCGATTTCCTCGTCCACCAGCTCCATGGCCGGCGCCGGCTCCACGTCGCGGCCGCAGTAGGCGCGGTAGTTGCAGCGCCGGCACGGCCCGAAATCGGCCACCTTCGAGAACCCGTCCGCCGGCAGCCCGAGGATCTCGTCGATGAGGCTCTGCAAGGCCTGCCGATTGCGCTCATGTGCCTCTGCGGAGTACGGAAACTCGACGAAGTCGCCGGGGGCCTGGGCGTACCAGTAGGCCATGGTGATGCGCTCGGGCGGGATGGGCTGATTGTGGTTGAAGGACGCGCCGGCTTCGGCCAGGACGAAGGGATAGACCCGGGTCTGCATCTGCTGCGCCAGATCGCTCGTGTCCGGCAACCGCCCCGTCTTCCAGTCCACGATGGTGGCATGGCCAGAGGGCGAGACAATCAGCAGGTCGAAACGCGCCACGAGCCATGAGGCCGCCATGGGCACGCTGAGCACGGCCTCGGGCCAGCATTCGCCTTCGGGCAGATGAGGCAGAGCGTGGGCCTCGAAGGCCTTCCACCAGGTTGCCAGCCGGCCATCGGGGTTGCCCGCGATCAGTTCGTCCGGGTCCACTCCAACGAATTGCTGATGCACTGCCTGGTGAAAGTCCCGGCCCAGCTCCATCAGCGCCTCCAGTTCCTGATCTGCCTGGCTAAAAGGCGCCGGCCACACCAGCCGATCGATGTACCGCAGCCTGAACCGCCGCTTGCAGACCAGGTAGTCCGCCAGGCTGCGCTGGCTGAAGCGGAAGTTGGAGACTGGGGATTGGATATTGGATATTGGGGATTGGGGATCGCGAGTTCTCTTCCCCGCATCCCTTCTTTCATCCATCACCCATTCTTCCATGTTCCGTTTTCCACCTGCCATCTTTCAGTCTCCAGTATCCAGTAACCAATATCCAATCATGCAACCCCACAGGGACATGACGACTGATCTCTAATTCTCCAACCTGACAACCCTCTCCAGTTCCTCCAACGCCACCGCCTTCCCTCGCCGCAGGCCGCCCCCGTCACGGCTCCAGCTCAGGAAGAGGTAGCGCCGGGCGCGGGTGATGCCCACGTAGAGGAGGCGCAGCCGCTCCGCGACGAGCTCCAGCTTCGCCGCCTCCGAGGCACTGCGGGCCTGTCCTGCGCCCCGCCGAAGGGCCGGCCTTTCGGCATGGCCCATGAGCCCGCGCAACTGAGCGCCGGCTTCCTCAACCGGGTTGCCCAGACCCTCGTGGTAGCCCAGAATCACGTCGCCGGGGGTGCCGGGGAAATCGAAGGGCGTGACCGACACGATGTAGACCAGGTCCCACTCCAGGCCCTTGGCCTTGTGAAGCGTTGTCAGCGTGATCTCACCGGGGGCCGGCTCGAACCCCAGTTCCTGCTCATCCAGGCCCGGCAATTGCAGCTCCCCTTCGGCGACGGCGTAGAGCTCATCAGCCAGGCGGGGCAGGCGCCAGTCGGGGTTGGCGTCGTGGAGCCGGCGCATGTGCACCGCAATCCGGTGGGCGATGGCCAGCTCGCCCGGCTTGTCGAAGCGCTGCTGAGCCAGCGTCATCACCAGCTCGTCCACCGGCAGGGTGATGGCCTTGAAGCCTTCCGCCAGCACGGCCTGCATCCGCTCCAGCGTGTGCTCTTCGCGCGGGGTCAGGCCTCCCGGTATGGGCGGGAGAGCTTCCAGGATGGACTGGCCTGGAGCGGGGTACACCAGCCGTTCAGGTTGCTGTATGCTGTTCAGCACCGCCACAACGCGCGCGTGCCGCGGCCCCTGGGGGCGGATGCCGGCATAATCCACCAGCGCCTCGTAGACCGCCACCAGGTTGCGCCGGCTGAGCGGTTCTGCCAGGAAGCGGATCAGCGAGGCCAGCGTGCGGGCCACCCCCCGGCTGGGTCCCGACGCCCGCAGCAGTTCCACGTACGACGCCTGCAAGTCCCTCAACCGATCCGACACCTGATAGCCGACCCAGTTGGACGGCACCAGGATGGCGACTGTGTCTTCGGGGTGCTGGCCGGCGTAGTGAGCAGCTCGCCTTGCGACATCGCTCAGCTCCGTCTCCAGGTCGGCATACCCCTGAATGACAATGCGGCTGCCCTGGT
>RFJM01000525.1 GCA_003694905.1 Caldilineae bacterium | reverse complement strand
CCCTCCCACCATCTCTGTTGAGCCCTTCCTGTCTCACCCCGGCCAGATCACCTACCTGACCCATGCCCGCGACGGCAGTGGCCGCCTGTTCCTGGTGGAGAAAGCCGGTCGCATCCGGGTGGTGCAGGACGGCCGGGTCCTCGAAGAACCTTTTCTCGACATTCGGCGGCTCATTGACGCCGGTCCCTCGGAGCGTGGTCTGCTCAGTGTCGCCTTCGCGCCCGACTTCGCCGACAGCGGCAGATTTTACGTCTACTATACCGGCCGCCGACGCGGCGAGACGGTGGTCGCCCGCTACCGGGTACGCGCCGATGGTATGACGGCCGATCCCGATACCGCCGAGATCCTCCTCACCGTGGCCCAGCCCGCGCCCAACCACAACGGCGGCCAGCTCCAGTTCGGCCCGGACGGCTATCTCTACATCGGCCTGGGTGATGGCGGCCGGGCCGGTGACCCCTGGGACAATGCCGAAAGTCTCGACACCCTCCTGGGCAAGCTCCTGCGCCTCGATGTGAGCGCAATGCAGGGCTATGCCGTGCCCGCCGACAACCCCTTTGCCGGCAGGCCCGACGCCCGGCCCGAGATCTGGGCCTACGGCCTGCGCAACCCCTGGCGCTTTTCCTTCGACCGGGCAACAGGCGATCTCTTCATCGCCGACGTGGGCCAGAATCGGTGGGAGGAGATCGACTACCAGCCCGCGAGCAGCACCGGCGGCGAGCATTACGGCTGGGACACTATGGAGGGCAGCCACTGCTTTGAACCCGCCGAAGGCTGTGATACGACAGGCAAAGTCATGCCTGTGGCCGAATACTCCCACCAGGAAGGGTGCTCGGTCACCGGGGGCTACGTCTATCGTGGCGCGGCCTATCCTTTCCTCGACGGCATCTATTTCTACGGCGACTTCTGTACCGGGCGCATCTGGGCCTTGCAACAGCAGCCGGACGGAAGCTGGCAGACGGCCGCGGTGCTCGATAGCGGCATCAGCATCGCCTCCTTCGGTGAGGATGAAGAGGGTGAGCTCTACATCCTTGATCTGAAAGGAGACATTTTCCGCCTGGTTGGGGTACAATAGGCATCTATCTTCTATCTCAAAGGATCTATTTCATGACCACAGAAAGTCTAACCGTCCGTGACGGCATTGTCGTCAGCTTCAACTACACCCTGCGCCTGGCCGATGGCGAGCTGCTGGACTCTTCCGAACAGGATGGACCACTGCAGTATCTTCACGGCTACAACCAGATCATCCCAGGGCTCGAAAACGCCATGGCCGGCATGAAGGTCGGCGATGCCAAGGACGTCGTGGTTGCGCCCGAAGACGCCTACGGGGAACGGGTACCCAATGCCAAACAACTGGTGCCACACGATGCTTTTGGGGACGATGCGGACCTGGAACTGGGTATGCAGTTGCAGTTGCAGGATACCGAGACCGGTTCCATCTTCACGGCTTTCGTGAGCGAGATTCGGCCGGAGGGAGTCGTTCTCGACTTCAACCACCCGCTGGCAGGCGAGACCCTCTACTTCCACGTAGACATCGCCGATCTGCGAGAGGCGACACCCGAGGAGATCGCCCACGGCCACGTTCACGGTGAGGGCCACCAACACTAGGCGTTTGCCTGAACCCGGCCTCCCTCGAATCGCATAATCGCGACACCGGCCTGCACTGGCCGGCATCCGCCAGCCGCAACACGAGCAGAGGATGCCTTTGCGTTCTCTGCTGTTTGCGCGTCCTGCAGCCGGCCTGGACGGGCAAGACGGCATGGCACAGACTCCGCGCGCAACTTCGCGGCGTTTCTGCCGTCATCATCACCAAAGCGCCCTCGCGCGTTGGCTTTTCATTTCCTTTGCCGGCCAGGGCCGGTACGTATGGTCGCGCCCCGCGCGTACCAAACCACGAGGAGGATGGATCATGCGGCGCATGCGAATCAGACAGGGTGGACGGCCTTGGGGAGGATGGGTGCTGTCGTTGCTTCTCATTCTTGCCGTCCTCACAGCCCTCTTTCCCCTCACGCCCGTCCGACCCTCTCTTTCCGCTTCCGCGACCTGGGTCGATCTGCAGGGTCCCAGAGGAGGCCCGGCCCAGGCCATCGCCCTCAGCCCCGCCTTTGCCACCGACGCCCTGGTCTTCGCGGGCGGTGGCCGCGACTACGTCAAGGGCGCATGGGCCGGTCAGGGCATCTTTCGTTCCAGCGACGGCGGAGCCACCTGGAGTGCCAGACTGGGGCCGGGCAACGGGGCCGTTTTCGACATCGCCTTTTCGCCCAACTGGTCCCAGGATGGCCATGCCGTCGCGGGATTGTGGCAGGGCGTATGGGCCACCACCGATGGTGGGGCCAGCTGGCAGGAAGTTAGCAGCTTCGGCAACGGCGGGCTGGGCATGGTGGCATCCATCGACATCAGCCCCGGCTTCGCCGTCGATCACACCTACCTGGCCAGCGGTTCCTACGGCGCCATCTTCCGTTCCACCGATGCCGGCGCCTCCTGGACCAGCGTCGGTCCCACTTCCACCGTGTATCGCGTGGTTTTCCACCCCGGCACGGGAGCCATCGCCCTGGCCGCGGCCGCGGATGGACTCTGGCGCAGCACCGACGGCGGCGCCGGCTGGACTCAGGTCATCACCGGCACCGCCATCGCCGATGTCACCTTCCGGCCTCTGCATGATACGGCTTATGCCTCCGCACCCACCCAGGTCCTGCGCAGCACCGACGGCGGCGCCACCTGGCATCCCTTCGGCTCGGGACTTAGCGCCTCTCAT
>RFJM01000071.1 GCA_003694905.1 Caldilineae bacterium | reverse complement strand
GGAGGGGTGAGAGCAGAGCGAAGAATCTCCTGAATCTCCTTGCCGCCCTCCCGGCCGGTCGAGGCTTTTTCCCATGCGCTATGTAGCCCGGATTATACCATCCTGCATCACCCCCAGGCAAGCGGCAGATTCGGCCTCGCCTGACGAGAATTGGCAGAATCCGACAGATGCGCTACAATCCAGACAGACTCCACCGGGCAGACCTTACAGGTTTCGGAAAACCTTTAAGGTCTCCCGAAGTTCGATGACGGGAGGGAATCGACTATGGCGAGCCTCGAGGAAATCCGACGCAGACAGCGCGAGAAAATCCAGGCAGCCAGACAACGCCAGGCAGCCGTGGAACAACACGCCCAGACCTGGGACCCCGTCGTCAGCCGGCTGCTACGAGAGATCGGTGAAGCGACCTGGGGGCCGGCGGCCCGCCTGCGACACTGGCATGGGGAGTGGGAAATACACGCCGCGATACCCGCCCACCCCCACTACCGGGTGAGCCTGCGGCTGAATGAGGCCGGCGAACCGTCCCACTTCGTGGTCAAATGCGCTGCCGGCGAGCTGGAGACCACTGCGGCCACGGAAGAGGCCCTGGCCGACACCCTGCGGCAGGCTACCGAAGCCGGGCCAGCCGGCTGGCCGTAAGAGCCGGGGTGCAGGTAGGGTCGCCTGAGTCAATCCACCAACAGGCGCACATACGAGACCATACTCCAGTAGTCGTGCCCCGACGCCAGCACCTCCACCGACACAATCCGGGCCGGCGGCGGATTCAGACCCGTTTCCGGGTCCAGGAGATTGCCTGAATCGTACGTCCGCCACTGGTCTTGGGGAACCTGCTCCCCATTTTCCATCAGATTGCCCGGCTTGTAGTAAAACCCGTGGTACCACACATGCTCGTTGCCTTGCGCATCCTTGTACTTCAGTCGGAACACCACGGGGTATTCGGTGCTTTTTACGCCTCCTCCCTCCAGCTCCTGATCAACAATCTTCAGGTCTGCCTGCAGCGTCAGCGAAGTCGTCAGGTCCGGTAGCGTCTCGTCGATTCGCTGCACAATCCCCACGTCGGCACTGTTGTCCTTCGAGCCCTGACGCAGAAACTGGATCGCGCGCCGGCCTTCCACCTCGATGATGGACACCTGCCCCTCCACCCCGTCGTCGCCATCGAGGCCCTGGTCGTGGAACGGCTTCCACACCTCCCCCAGCGGACGCGCGAAATAGCTGTCTTCCACCAGGTTCTCAACCGCTCCGACCGGTGCACTTGGCGGCTGGCCGGCCACCACCTGCGTGCGCTGGCCCGGCCCAAGCTGGACTGTCTTGCCGGCGGCCTGGACGCGGGCCTGCTCGGTGCCGCCGTAACTCTTCTCGTACACCACCACCTGCGTCTCCTCCGCGGAGACGTCCACGCGGTAGCTGCCCTCGCCCAGCAGAGCGGTCATGTGGGGTGAGCGAACCTCGTAGTGCAGCGGCACCCCCACGGCATTGGCCGCCCCCAGCGTAATCCGTCCCCGCTGGACCTCCACGATCAGCGTGTCGGAAGCGCGGCTCCACCGCCAGCGGGGGGCCCGCATGCGCCGCAGCATCACCTCGGTGTTTGCAGCCAGCCGCAGATTGCTGCCCTCGAAGAACTGGACAAACGCCGCCGATTGCTCGTCGGTCACGATGCGCCCACCTTCTGGGATGTCGATGGGGCCGGCCACCGGCCGGGTCACGCCGGCAAACTCCGCCAGCACGGTGCCGCCCGAGCTGCTGATGGGCTCCACCGTGGCCATGCGACCGGCTGTGGCGGTGCGAACGTAGCGGTAGATCCCCCACGGGACCGTGACGGCGAGGATGCAGAAGACGGCGAAGGCGGACAGCAAAACGATCCATGCCGTCCGTGCCGGATCGCGGGTCGGCGCCCGTTCTGCGATTTGGCCGGCAGTGCCGACAGATTGCGTTCGCGTCTGAGTCATGTTGGTCGCCCGTGCCCTCGTTCTTGTGGGAAGCAGCCCAATTGTAGCACAGCCGGCGTCGATGGAGGAAACCGCGGCCGGTTTCGCGACGCCGGGCTACTCCCTGACCCTGCCGGATCGGGATGGGGAGGCGTTGCCGTCGCGCAGGAGCCCCACCTCGGCCTCCAGCGCCTCCAGCCGCCGCGCCAGATCGGCCAGCCGCGCGTCCTCCTCCCTGTCCCGCACCCGATAGAGCACCTCTTCGGTCAGCCGGCGGTGGTTGGCCACCGCATCCGCCAGCAACCCGACCACAAAAATGAGGAACCCGATGACCAGCAGCGACGCGCCGATGGTCACCGACTGGAGCAGCCGCTGGTAGGCGTTGCCGAAGAGATACACGTAGAAGAAGCGCCCCAGCAGGGTCAGGCCGGCCAGGAAAAAGGGCGCAGCCAGGTACGTGAAACTGCGGAGCGGCTCGTAGTAGGTGAAGGTGCGGGCAATGGTGCCGGCCTGCTGCTTGACGAAGTTCCAGTTGCCCTTGTGGAGGCGCGGCGGGCGCGTCTCCGGGTTCGTGCGGATGGGGACGTGAGCGATGGTCAGCCGGCGCCGGCCGGCCTGGATCAGGTTCTCGACGGTGTAGGAGAAATCGCTGGTCACGTACAGACGCAGCGCCGCCTCGCGGGAGTAGGCGCGGAAGCCGCTGGGCGCATCGGGAACGTCGGTGCCCGACGCCAGCCGCACCACCCAACTCCCCACCTTCTGCAAGACCTTCTTCTGTCCCGAAAAGTGGGCGATCTGATCCACCTGCCGATCAGCCACGACGATGTCGGCCTGGCCGGCCAGGATGGGGGCGATGAGCTGAGGGATAGC
>RFJM01000524.1 GCA_003694905.1 Caldilineae bacterium | reverse complement strand
TTCTACTCCTATTCACCCTGGGCTACGTTCTCTTCCAACGCCAGGAAATCCGGGCCTGACAGCTCCTCCCCACCTTCTCCTCCGGCGACCCGACCGCGCCTCCCGGTCGGGTCGCGCGCGTGCGGTGGGCGACCGTTGTCCCCCTGGCCGGGGACCAAGCCTGCGACCCTGCCGGCACTTGACACCCTCCTCCGCAGCCGTACAATGAAGCCATGAGATCATCTCCCGTGACTGTCGTCGGCGCCGGTCTGGCAGGCTCCGAAGCGGCCTGGCAATTGGCGCAGCGCGGCATCGATGTCCATCTCTATGAAATGCGTCCCCGGCGTCAGACCGAGGCGCACCACACCGCGGATTTCGCTGAGCTGGTTTGCTCGAATTCCTTTGGTGCTCAGGCGCCCGACCGGGCACTGGGCATGCTGAAGGAGGAATTGCGGGCCCTCGACTCGCTGATCATGCGCTGTGCGGACGAGCACGCGCTGCCGGCCGGGGGGGCACTGGCGGTGGGACGCAGCGAGTTCAGCCGGGCCGTGACCGAGGCGCTGAGCAACCATCCGCGCGTCACCGTCATCCGCGAAGAGGTGACCGACATCCCTTCCGGCCCCTGCATCATCGCCACGGGGCCGCTCACCTCTGCCGCTCTGTCGAAGCGAATTGCGGAATTGGCCGGGCAGCGATATCTGTATTTCTACGACGCGCTGGCGCCTATCGTCACGCTCGAGTCGATCCGCATGCCTCCGGCCTGGCGGCAGTCGCGCTACGATCGCGACGGCGGGGAGGAGCCGGGGGACTACATCAACTGCCCCTTGAACGAGCAGGAGTACAGGGCGTTTGTGCAGGCGCTTCGCCAGGCCGAGCGCATCGAACTCCGCCAGTTCGAGAAAGAGGATGAGCGTTTCTTCGAGGGATGCCTGCCCATCGAGGTGCTGGCCGAGCGCGGTGACGACGCCCTGGCTTTCGGCCCCATGCGGCCGGTGGGCCTGCGTGACCCGCGCACGGGCAAACGCCCCTACGCGGTCGTGCAATTGCGACAGGATAATCTCGCCGGCACGCTCTACAATCTGGTGGGGTTTCAGACCAACCTGAAATGGCCGGAACAGCGTCGTATCTTGCGGATGATCCCCGGCCTGGAGGAGGCCCAGTTCGTTCGTCTCGGACAGATGCACCGCAACACTTTCATCAACAGCCCGAAGCTGTTGCGCCCGACGCTGCAATGGCATGATCGCGACGATCTCTTCTTTGCGGGGCAGATCATCGGCACGGAAGGCTATGTCGGCAGTACCGCCGGCGGTCTGCTGGCGGGCATCAACCTGGCGCGCCTGGTCAGCGGCCGCGCGCCCCTGGTGATGCCTCGTGAGACCATGATGGGTGCCCTGTTCCACTACGTCACCCATGCCGAACCCGCAGATTTCCAGCCGATGAAAGCGAATTTCGGCCTCCTACCTCCGCTGGAACCCCCAGTGCGCAACAAGCGGCAGCGATATCGCCGTTATTTCGAGCGCGGACAGGAGGCGCTGCGCCGCTGGATGGAACGTGAACTGGCCTCTTGACGTGGGCCGGAGTTTGGCAGCGCACACCCGGCCGTGATACGATGCTCTAACCATTCCCACTACCATGGAGTCAACTTCGTGAGCGAATTCTACTACGGCGGCCAGGCCGTTATCGAAGGTGTCATGATGCGAGGCCGGCGCAAAGTAGCGGTGGCGGCCCGCAATCCTCAGGGTGAGATTATCCTCCACGAGGAACCCCTCCCGGCCCGAATCTACCAGGGGCGCGTGAGCCGGTTGCCCTTTGTGCGCGGTACCGTTCTGCTGTGGGACGCCCTGGTCTTGGGGACCAGAGCGCTGATGTGGTCTGCCGATGTGGCCATCGGCGAGGAAGAAGAAAGCGAAGGGTTCAGCGGACCGGTGGCCTGGGGGACCATGCTCGTTTCCCTGGCTTTCGGTGTCGGGCTCTTCTTCCTGCTGCCCACGGCGGTGAGCCAATGGCTTGAGCAATCGCTAGGGCTCGCCAAAACCGTTAGCAGCCTGCTCGAAGGCTTCCTGCGTATCATCCTGTTTCTTGCCTACATCCTGGCCATCGGCCGGATGAAGGACGTGCAACGCGTGTTTGCCTATCACGGCGCCGAGCACAAGACCATCAATGCCTACGAGGCGGGGGCGCCTCTCACGCCCGAGAGCGTGGCCCGCTTTTCGACTCAGCACACCCGCTGTGGTACCAGTTTCCTGCTCTTTGTGCTGGTCATCAGCATCCTCCTCTTTGTGCCTTTGCAGTTCGACCTCTGGTGGCTGCGGCTGCTGTCGCGGTTGGTCCTCATCCCGGTAGTGGCCGGCATTTCCTACGAGTTTCTGCGTTTTAGCACGCGCTATCGCAGAAACCCAATCATGCGGGTCTTGATTGCACCCGGCCTGGCCCTCCAGAAGCTGACCACGCGCGAGCCCGACCTGGAGATGCTGGAAGTGGCCATCGCGGCCCTGATACCCGTGCTTGCTGCCGACGGTCTCACGGTCCCTTCCGCCGAGACCGAATGGACTCCGGTTCCAGCCTGACGACCGGTCTCATTGCCGTCGTCAGTGTTCCTCATCCCTAACTTCGTGCCATCATGAATGGAGCATACAAATGACAACACCACTCAAAGTCACGGTGACCGGCGCGGCCGGCCAGATAGGTTACAGCCTTCTCTTCCGCCTTGCTGCGGGCGAATGTTTCGGCCCCAAGCAGCCCATCATCCTGCAGATGCTCGAGATCCCTCCGGCCATGCAGGCTTTGGAGGGCGTTGCCATGGAGCTTGACGACTGTGCCTTCCCCCTCCTGGCCGATATGGTGCTCACCGATGATCCGGCGGTGGCCTTCGACGGTGCCAATTGGGCCTTTCTCGTGGGCGCTTTCCCGCGCAAGGCCGGCATGGACCGCAGTGATCTGATCGGGCGCAACGGCCCCATCTTCGTGGAACAGGGCAGGGCCATCAATCAATATGCGGCCGATGACATTCGCGTGTTGGTTGTGGGCAACCCGGCCAATACCAATGCCCTCATCGCTATGTCCAACGCGCCCGATGTCCCTCGCGAGCGCTTCACGGCCATGACGCGGCTGGACCACAACCGGGCCGTCAGTCAGCTTGCCAAGAAGACCGGCGTCAATGTCAACGACGTCCGCCAGATGATCATCTGGGGCAATCATTCCAACACCATGGTTCCCGATATCTACCAGGCCCGCGTAGGCCGCAAGAAGGCCATCAATGCCGTGGGCAAGCGCTGGTACCGCAAGTACTTCAAACCTACGGTGGCCAAACGCGGAGCGGCCATCATCCAGGCGCGAGGTGCATCCTCCGCGGCCTCGGCTGCCAACGCGGCCATCGGCCATGTGCGCGATTGGGCGCTGGGCACACGGCCGCGCGATTGGGTATCGATGGCGGTGCCCAGCGACGGCTCCTACGGCGCACCCGAAGGCGTCATCTTCTCCTTCCCCTGCGTCTGTCCCGGCGACGGTACCTATCAGATCGTGCAGGGGCTGCAGAACAATGAGGAGATCCAGGAAGGCATCCGTATCACCGGCGAGGAGTTGCTCAAGGAACGCTCGCTGGTCAGCGACCTCTTGCCGGGCTGATTTGCCTCTGTCCGGTGCGCGCAGGCTTGGGGGCGGGTGCCTGCCTGGGCGTGGGCACCCGCTCGCTTTCCTGCCGGGGATGACGAAATGAACGACGAACTGTTGCGCGATGAAGTGATCGATGTGGGCGAGATGCCCGACCTGCTGGAAGATGTGCCGGAGGACCATCGCTCGGGCTTCGTAGCCGTGGTGGGACGCCCCAATGTAGGCAAGTCGACGCTGATGAACGCGTTGCTCGGACAGAAGGTGGCCATCGTCTCCCCCCGTCCGCAGACCACGCGCAATCGCATCACCGGCATCCTCACGCGGCCGGACATGCAGATCATCTTTATCGACACGCCGGGTATCCACGCGCCTCGCCATCGTCTGGGCGAGTTTATGGTGGAGCAGGCGCTGGCCTCGTTGCCCGACGCCGACCTTATCCTCTGGGTGACCGATGTGAGCAAGCCCCCGCGCGAAGACGACCTGAGGGTCGCCGAGGTCTTGCGCGCCCAGACCTTACCCGTCTTCCTGGTTTTGAACAAGATCGATATCACCAAGCCCGACGGGCTGCAGGCGCACGCCCAGGCCTATCGCGAGCTGGTGACGCCGGCGGCCGAACTTGCCGTCAGCGCCTTGCGGGGCCTGGGATTGGCCGAGCTCCTGGCGTTGCTGCGCGAGCAGTTGCCTCCCGGCCCGCGCTATTTCCCGCCGGACCAGATCTCGGAAGTGCAGGAGCGCTTCCTGGTCGCCGAATTGATCCGCGAGAAGGCACTGTACCACCTGCGGGAAGAGGTGCCGCACGCGGTGGCCGTGGATGTAGAGGAGTTCAAGGAGCGGCCGACCGGCGTCATCTACATTGCTGCGCGCATCTTTGTGGAGCGGGAGTCGCAGAAAGGGATCCTGGTGGGCAAGGGAGGCTCGATGCTCAAACGTATCGGCCGGGAGGCGCGAATGGAGATCGAGCAAGTGCTGGGCTCACGAGTCTATCTGGACCTGTGGGTGAAGG
>RFJM01000523.1 GCA_003694905.1 Caldilineae bacterium | reverse complement strand
GCTCTGGATGGCACAGCCGGCCATGCAGGCGTGCGAGGGGTCGCAGCCGGGACGGGTGGTCATCACATCGCGCAGATGCTCGGCCGAGAGTCCTTCCAGGCCCTCGAATTCGCCGGCGGAGAAATTGCGGGTCGGCAACACGCCGTAGGTCTGGCATAGGCTGGAGACGGCAGCTGTACCGTAGTCGTGATAGACTTTGGTTTGGGGATGGCCCAGGAGGGCCTTGTTGTAAGCCTTGCGTGCCTGCTTGAAGGCAGCTTCGTCGTGCAAGGGTGGGGCCTGGCCGCCGCTGCCGTCGATGACGATGGCCTTGAGCCGCTTGCTGCCCATCACTGCGCCCAGACCGCCGCGAGCCGCGATGCGCGAGGGCGCACCGTCTTTGTCCACATTCTGGATGCCTGCGGCCAGCATGCGCATCTCGCCGGCCGGGCCGATGAGCGCCACCGCTACGTCTTGCCCATAACGCTCCAGCAGCCTGGGGCCGGCTTCATACACGCCCAGCCCGGCCAGATCGTCGCCGCGCTCGAAGCGGGCACCCTCGGCGCTGAGGTGAAGCACCCACCAGCCGTCGTCGTCCGGCCGATCCTCCACCAGCAGGGCCTTGATGCCAAGCCGTGCCAGTTGTAGGCCCGTGCGGCCGCCGGCGTTGGCTTCCTTCACGCCGTGGGTCAGGGGGCTCTTACCGCCGATGGAGATGCGGTCGCAACTGGACAGCATGTGCCCCACCAGCAGGCCGGGCGCAAACACCAGGGTATTGCGCGGGCCCAGAGGGTCGCAGGTGGGCGGGACTTCATCCAGCAGGGCGCGGGCCACCAAAGCGCGGCCGCCCAGCTTCTGCCAGGATTCCGGTACGGGCTCACGGACCAGGGTTTGAGTGCGGACATTGATCCGCCAGACGGTAAAGAAGTCGTTCATGGTTAGGTTGTTTGAGTGGGTCAGGAATGGGTGGAACAGATGGTTAGACTGCGTCGATGCCGCGGGCGGCCAGGAACTCGTCGATCTGTACCGGCAGGCCGCTCTGGATGGATTCCTGGGCCGCGGCGGCCACAACCACCGACCAGAAACCCTCCTCCACCGTGGCAGCGCGGGTTTTGCGGCCGGCGATGTTGTCGATGAAGGCCACGTGTTCGTAGAAGGTGGCGCCCTTGTGGCCGCTGGCCTCGATCTCTGCCGGATAGCAGGGCTCGACGATACGCGAGGGCTTGTCCTCGCCGCGCATAACTTCCATGTACGTGGTCGGGCGATGCGTGGGTAGGAAGGTCTCCTCCTCGTAGGCTTTCAGACGGCCTTCATCCCCGCAGATGGCGATCTCTTCGTAGAAACCGGGAGCGAACATGCAGAGATTGAAGCCGGCCCTGACGCCGTTGCTATAGTCCACGATCACCAGGGCGTTGTCAAGGATGTCAGAGCGCTCGCCGTCACGCTCGAAATCCTTGAAGTTTACGGCCTGGCTGCCGCTGGCAAACACGCGTGCGGCCCGCGCCCCCGCGAACAGGTTCAACAGGTCGAAGTAATGACAACACTTTTCCACCAGCGTGTTGCCGGAATAGCGGCTGAATTTATTCCACTGGCCCACCTTGTCCAGAAAGGGTATGCGGTGCTCGACGATGCTGATCAGCCTGATCTCGCCCAGGGCTTTGCGTTCCAGGGCTTCGTGGATGGCTTCATGATACATCGCCTTGTAGCGGTACTGCAGGCCGATCTGCAATACGGCCGGATGGTCGCGCGCGATCTGCACGATGGCATGGGCGTCCTCCACCGTGGTCGCCATGGGCTTCTCCAGCAGGATGTGTTTGCCGCTGCCGGCTGCCACGCGCAACACGTCCAGGTGGGTGTAGTTGGGTGTGGCGATGATCAGGCCGTCGGCCGCGGGATCATTGCAGGCCTGCTCCAGAGAGTCATAAACACGGAGTTGCCGGTCAGGAGCAAAGCGCCGGAACACCTTCTGCGCCATCTGCACGCTGCCCGGATTGGGATCGTAGATGCCGTGTATCGTGGCCCGGCCCTCCAGCATGGTCACGTGAATATGCTCGCAGCCGTTGATGCCGGTGCCGATGACATTGAAGCGATATTGCGGTTCACCGGGTGACGACAGGAAGCGGTCGCGCTCAGGCAGATAGCCAAGTCTGGGATCCCGCGCCATGAGCCGGGAGCGAGGGGTTCTTGGGTGAGACATGGCAGTTTCCTGTGCGGGCTATTCGTAGTCCGTCTGATCCCAGAATTCGCTGAACTTGCGAATGCCGTCGCGGGTGTAGGGATGGTCGAAGCCGGCCTGATAAACGGCCAGCCCTGCGGTCACGATGTCCGCGCCCAGCACCGCGGCCTCGGCGATCTGGCGCGCATTGCGCACGGCTGCCACGATGATCTCGCTTTCGAAGCCGTAGTTGTCGCGGATGGTCACGACTTCGTCGACAAAACCGCGGGTCTCCTCGGCGTTGGCCTCCTTCCAGCCGATGAAAGGGGAAATGAAGTAGGCGCCGCTGCGCATGGCCTGCAGAGCCTGCATGGGCGAGAAGATGAGGGTGCAGTTGACGCGTATTCCCTCCTCCTTGAGGATGCGGATGGCCTTGAAGGCCGGCTCCACACATTGCAGTTTGATGACGAAGTTTGGAGAAATGGCGGCCAGCTTTCTTGCTTCCGCCACCATGCCGTCCGTGTCCATGATGTGCGGGTTCACCTCCACCGACACGGGCTTGTCGGTGCCGGCCACCAGCTCCGCGATCTCGCGAATGGTGGTGAGAAAAGGCTTGCCCGCGGCCTGGACATGACGCGGGTTGGTGGTGACGCCGTCGATGTCGAAGGCGTCCAACGCGTAGGCGATCTCGTCTACTTTGGCACTGTCGAGGAAGAATTTCATAGAAGGCTCCGGTGAAAATGTGGTGAGAGCGAGTGTCAGGTGGAAAGTCGGGGCGTCATTTCAAACCGGTTGTGGCAATGCCGGTGGTGATGTGTCGCTGCAGAAAGGCAAAGACCACGGTGATGGGCAGCATGGTGAGTACGGTCATGGCCAGGATCAGATGCCACTGGATGTTGAGCTGGCCCTGGAAGGAGTTGAGCCCCACCTGCAGGGTGAAGAGTTCGTTGCGGCTGAGCACGATCAGCGGCCACAGGAAGTCATTCCATCGCCACATGACCGAGAAGATGGTGAGGACGGCCAGGGCGGGGCGGGCCAGGGGCAAGACAACCTGGGCGTAGATGCGCCATTCGCTGGCACCGTCGATGCGTGCGGCATCGATGAGTTCGTCGGGGATCGTGAGCATGTATTGGCGCAGCAGGAAGACGCCGGTCGGGGTGGCCGCACCGGGCACAATCACGCCCAGCAGGTTGTTGTTCCAGCCCACTTTGGTGATGACCAGAAAGATGGGCACCAGCACCACCGAAATGGGCACCATCAGGGTGCTGATCATAATGAGGAAGATGGCGTCCCGGCCGCGGAAGCGGTACTTGCTGAGCGCAAACGCGGCCATGCTGTTGATAAGCAGCGTCAGCAGCGTTGCCGATACAGTAACCACCACACTGTTACGAAGATAAACCGCGAAGTTGAAGCTCTCCATGCCTTCGATGTAATTGTCGAGCCCGAAGACGACTTTTTCGACCGGCTTCCGCTGCTTGATGTTGACCTTGATGATCGCATCCGGATTTTGAGGGTCGATCATTTGCGCCTCCAGTCCCACGCGGCGCACCTGGGCCAGGCGCACCACACTCCCGTCCTCGCGCGTGACCTCATAGAGCGGGAGGGGCTCGTCGTAGCCGGGGACCTCGATGGTCTCCTGGCGGTAGGGGAGCAGCCGGGGTGGGAACTTGACCACTTCGGCCGCAGTTTTGAAGGAGCTGAGTACGAGCCACAGCACCGGCCCGAACATGATCACCACGCTCAGGCTCAGGTAGAGGTAGGTGAGCAGGTCGGTGATGTGGAGCCGAGAGCGACCACGGGTACGGGTGAGGAAAGTGAGAACTTCGCCCATGGGTCAATCCTCCTGACGGCCCAACAGGAGCTGAGCCAGCGTGAGCACGATGAGAACGGCGGCCATCAGCAAGGAGGCGCCGGCCGCGAGACCGAAGATACGGTCGGGGCTGGCAAAGCCTTTGGAATAGATATACTGCACCAGGAAAAAGGTGGCAGTGCCGGGCCCGCCGGCTGTAAAGGCAAACACGATATCGAAGATCTGCACGGCCCGGATCAGCGAAAGCACCGTGACCACCAGCATGGTGGGCATGAGCAAGGGGAGGGTAATGCGGCGAAAGGACTGCAGATCGCTGGCCCCGTCGATCTTGGCTGCCTCATACAGTTCGGCCGGGATGGATTGCAGGCCGGCCAGCAGGATGAGCGTATAGAAACCCATGTAAGCCCACACGCTGATCAGAACCACCCAGGCCCGCGCCCACTGGGCGTTCACCAGGAAGGGGATCTTGTCATGGCCCAGCGCGATGAGGATCCCGTTCAACAGCCCGTTCTCCTGCAAGATCCATTTCCAGATGAGCGCCACCACGATAGGAGAGAGCAGAACGGGATAGAAGAAGACGCTGCGGAAGAAGCCCCGCGCCCTGATCTTGCGGTTGAGAACCAGCGCCGTGATGAGTGATACCAGGATGAGTAGAGAGACCTGAGCGACGACGTAGAAGGCCGTGTTGTAAACCGCGCGCCAGAAGAGATCCTCGCGGCAGGTGTTGGGTTGCAGATAATTGCCGCAATCCAATAGCTGCTGGAAGTTGGCCAGCCCCACCCAGGGTCGCTTCTCGGGGAAAAAGTCGGTGCCGCCCGTGAACGCGTAGACGAAGTTGAGCAGCATGGGGAAGAGGATGAAAATGCCGAAGATCAGCAGGTTGGGCAGCACAAAAATGTAGGGCATACGCTTGCTGCCGATGATCCTCTGTAGCAGGCTGAAGAAAAAGTCGGGTAGGGCGACGAAGATCTCATAGACCGAGCCCAAGGCTCTTCCCGCCAGATCGCCCGCGGTGGGTCTGGGTTGTCGCAAGGACAAGGGCGTTTCTGCAGACATGCTCGCTCCCGGACAAGGGGAGGGCGCAGCGCCCGTACCGGACACTGCGCCCTGGAAGAAGGAGGTTATTTGCTCGCTTCGGCGATGGCGTCGTCGATGTCTTGTTGCAGGCGGGCCAGGGCCTCGTCAAGGGTGAGTTCGCCCGTCAGGTACTGGGCAATGCGGTTGGCACTGTTGCGGTAGTAGGCGAAGGCGAAGGGATTGACGTTGAGGGCCCAGGCCTGGTCCTGGAGTTTGGGTACCTCGGCGGTGAAGGCGCTGAGGGCCTGGAGGACCGAGGGATTGTCGGTTTCGAAGGTGACGCCGCGGCTGGCGACCTCCTGGTGAGCGGGGAGAGAGAGGGTCTTGGCGGAGAATTCGGCGTAGACATCGGGCTGGATCAGCCACTCCATCAGCCGTGCCACCTCTTCCGGATGCTCCGTGTCGGCAAACGCCACCACGGCCGAACCGCCCGCCACACCGGTGCTGCCGCCGGGGCCGCTGGGATTGGGCACCACCATCCAATCGAAGGCATCGCCCACATCGCCGGCCACACCGTTGATCTGCCAGCTTCCCGACATGCACATCACCAGGTCGGCGCTCTTGAAGAAGTCGATGCAACTGTTCAGACTGTCGCCCACCAGCCAAACCTCCGGTGGCGTCAGTCCCTCGTCATGCCACCGCTTCAGCAGCTCCGCAAACGCACGGAACCCAGGCGTATCCACATGGAACATCCCCTGCTCATCCAGCAATTGGGCGCCCATGCTCATAGCCGGTCCCGCAAAACGGTGCCCCGTCCGGTCAATGCTGATGGCATACTGCGTCCCCGTGGCCTCGGCGACCTGCTTCGTCAGCTCGGTCCATTCCTCCCACGTCGTCCCTTCACCCGGCACCTCGATGCCGGCCTGATCGAACAACGTCTTGTTCACAAAGGGCCCCGTGACGGTGAGGGCATCGGGAAAACCGTGCAGACCATCCGTGTCCCCTTCGCCTCGCATCGCCGCCAGCACCGGCGCCGGGAAGTTCGCCTCGAAGTAGTCCGGGTCCTTCAGCAAAGGCCGCAGGTCCAGCAGTTTGCCCCGATAGGCGCCGAAGTTGGTGATGCGCGCCAGGTCGGGTCCTTCGCCCGTCTCGACCATCACCGGCAATTGCTGGTCGATGGTCTGATAGGGCACTACGTCCAGCACCACCTTGATGTCGGGATTCTCGGCCATGAACTTGTCCAGCAATCCCTGCATGACGTCCGCCTCGTTGCCGTCCGCATAGTACATGAAACGCAGCTCGACAACTTTGGCGGGTGGCGGCGCGGGGGGACCGCCGGCCTCGGCGATGGCGTCGTCGATGTCTTGTTGCAGGCGGGCCAGGGCCTCGTCAAGGGTGAGTTCGCCGGTCAGGTACTGGGCAATGCGGTTGGCACTGTTGCGGTAGTAGGCGAAGGCGAAGGGATTGACGTTGAGGGCCCAGGCCTGGTCCTGGAG
>RFJM01000522.1 GCA_003694905.1 Caldilineae bacterium | reverse complement strand
TCTTCACATTTTGGAGACCGGCGCGAAGCTGATTTATAATTCCTCGTTGGATCGCCCCCAGGGCGATCGTTTAATGTCTGAGACAATACGCAAATGCCTGCACCAGGTATCGATTGGTCAGGCCTAGCGGAGGTTCACAGCGTGATACAGCGCAAAACACAACAAATCAGCTATTGGCGAGACGAATATACCGTCAGCGAAGAAGACCACGAATACCTCTACGAGACGTTGGCCGACGCCGACGAACCCCAATCCCTGGAAACCTTGGTGCTGGGCATCATCCGGCGACGATGTCAGCTTGAGGAAAGCCGTATCCGCAGCGAGATCGAGCGGGGCAAAGTCTACGACCCCAAACAAAAATACGAAGTCGGCGACGACATCGTCTTCCCCGCCTTCGACTTCCGTCTGGGCAAAGTCCTGGCCGTCCGGCCCGGCGACAACCCAGAACACGGCGAATTCGACGTCATCACCGTGCGCTTCGAAAACAGTGAACGCGAACGCCACTTCGCTGCCAACCTGCAGACCCCCCACCGCCTCAACCACAACGGCGATATCTCCCTGTTCACCAGCGAGAACACCCTCGCTCCCGAGGACATCCTCGCCGAAGTCGGCGACGTCCTCTCCGCCAAAGTCGAAGAACACCTGAAACAAAACCCAGACTTCTTCGTCAGTGCCGGCCCCTGGTGGCTGACCGCCGATCAGATGGTGCCGGTCAACATCGGCCATCTCAACATCGCCGAAGCTGCCATTGAAATGAAGGGCGAGCCCGTGCCGACCCCGGAGCTCCTGGCCATGGTGGAACTGGACGAGTCCGTGCCCGAGTCGGTACGTATCTTCTCCCTCGAAACGGCACTGCAGCAGGACGAACGCTTCAGGCAGGTAGGCACCCTTGAGCAACCCGCCTGGTTCCTCACCAGGCTCATGCCCGAGGCTGCCCTCAGGATCCCCGATCCCCTGGTCTACGAGCCCGTCGAATATGACCGCTCCCTCCTCGACGTCGAACTCCTGCAAACCGAATGGGAACTCAACGACGAACATACCGACGGCGGCCTCGCCGAAGAAGCGCCTCCCCTGGTCTCCTCGGTGTTCGTCTACCTCACCTATCCCCACTTCATTTCCGGCACCCTGCCCTTGCCCCCCTCCGCTGCCGGTCTCTTTCCCAAAGGGAGCGGCTTCAGCACCGCCGTCACCCTCATCGACGGTCGATGGGGCCACCGCTTCACCGCCTGGGTCGTGCGCGAGGGTCGCTACATCGCCGGGCTGGGCGAATGGTTCAAATCTCACAAACTCCCCATCGGAGCCCGCATCACCCTCGAACGCACCCAGGCCCCCAACGAAATCGTCGTCGACTTCAAACCCCAGCGTACCAAACGGGAATGGATTCGGGCCGCCTACGTCGATGAGGGCCGCCTCGTCTTCCAGATGCAGCGCAAACAGCTCTCCTGCGACTACGATGACCACCTGGCCCTCATCGTCCCCGATCCCGACGCGGTAGCAGAATTGAGCGCCGCACTGCGGGCCCAGGGCGTCGACGTCTTGGGGCTGGTCAAACAAATCATGCCCGAACTCGTCAAACTCAGTCCTCAGGGCACTGCCCATGTTCGCGCCCTGTACAGCGCCGTCAACGTCGTGCGACGGCTGCCGCCCGGTCCCATCTTCGCTGCCCTGGCTTCCATTCCCGAAGCCACCGATACCGGTAGCGGATTCTGGAGCCTGTAATCAGTCACCCGGTCGAATCAGAACCAAGCAGCATCGCGAATGTAACGTAAAGGATAGACGCAATTATGGCCTGGAAACGTCCCACCGTTGATACCCCCTTCCACATCGATTGGGATTGGTGGTCCGAACACGAACAGAACTACCGGTTGTATATCTACGAGCAACTGTGCGAAGAATGCCGTCTTCGCTTCCCCAACCCCCTCGAAGTCCAGGAAGTAGACTGGATCGATCCCGACACCGCCGAAGTGACCCGCGCCGATGCCCTGCTGATGTGCCTGCGCGAGCGTTGCATCGAACAGCCCGATTTTATCAATCCCACCCTTCCCCTCACTGCTGCCGTTTTCCGTGTCTTCCTCATGAACGGCAACAAACCCATGAGTCCCAATCAATTGCACGACTTCATCCACTGGCGGCCACCCCAAACCATCCTGCGGGTCATCGGCGGCAGAGTCACCCATTACGGAATACGTCCCTACACCGACTGAGCCGGAACCACTGTCGGCAAAAGAGCGTGGCAACACGCTCTTTTCTTTTTTCTGGCGAACGGCAGGACACCGCCGCCAGATGGGCCCTGCTAGTCTGCCCCCCGCGCGCCTAGAGGCAGAAAGGTGCGGAATCCCGCCTGATAAGCTTCGTGGATACTCAGATACTCCCCACTCCAGCCGCCCACCACATGCAGCGTGGGCCCGATCACCCCGCCCGCGGCCCCTCGCCAGGGCCCCTGCCGCGGCGTGTCGATAGTCGACCAGCTTCCTGTCAGCGTATCGAACCGTTCGTGCAGATGGGGCCTGTCATCACGGCCACCACCCAGCACATAGAGCGACGTCCCCTCCGCCAGCGCCAGCAGCGCATCACCGGCCGCCGGTAATGCCGGAGCCGAGGTCCACCGCCCCTCGCCCCGCTCGTAGCGCCACACCTCGGCTCGCTCCCGCGTCGCATCCCTCCCTCCCAACGCGTAGATCTCATCCTTGTGCACCACCCCGGCCAGAAAAGCCCGCGGCTCAGGTAGCGCTGTGCCCTCTCGCCAGGCGTCGAGCTCCGGGTCGTAGATATACAGCGAGTCTTGCACCGCGCTGC
>RFJM01000521.1 GCA_003694905.1 Caldilineae bacterium | reverse complement strand
GGCTTACCTCTGAGTGAACTCGGTCTCTGCAGGTGCTACGCGCCGAGGCCCTCCTCCATCGGCCGGTTTTCGGGCCGGCGTAGGCCGTCCGACCGCAGGCCCAAGGCCGCTGACTTCCGGTCGGCGGTCCGTAGACCATAGCCACCAAACTGATACAGGCCCCAGGCCAGATACAAGATTTCACACATTCGCGGATTTGTGCTATACTTCTTCGAGGTGTGGGACAACACCCCGGGAGCTGAGTACTATTGGTGACCGGAATCCTGTGATTCTACGAGGTATTCTTCAAACATGAGTCAAACATTTGCGGAACTCGGACTCAACCCTGAGCTGATAGCGGGGCTAGAGAAGCTGGGTTACGAACGACCGACCAAACTCCAAACTGACGCCATCCCCCATCTTCTGGCAGGACGCGATGTCGTCGCCGAAGCCCCGCATGGTAGTGGCAGGACCGCGGCCTATGTACTGCCGATCCTGCAAACGATCGACCCTGAAGTGCAGGGCGTGCAGATCGTGGTAGTTGTTGATAGTGGCGAACGCGCCGTGCAGGTCGCCCAGTTCTTCCACGAGGTGAACAGCGGCCTGGATCTGCAGATTGTGCCGTTGCACAGCGGCCAGCCGGTGACGCGCGAAGCCGAGCGCCTGGGCGCGGCGACGAACATCGTAGTAGGAACCGCCAAACGCATCAACGAGCACCTGGAACGTGAATCATTCACGCTCGAGAACGTGCATGTGGCAGTGCTGGACGGGGAACGGGTTTTCTCCGACAAGGTGCAGGAGATCTTGCAGGGCATGCTGGATCAAATGCCACCCGATCGCCAGACCATCATCTTCGCCAGCGAGCTCAACGACGTCGTACAGGAACTGGCCGAACAGCACCTCTTCGAACCCATGGTGCTAAGGCGCGAGGCCACGCAGGTGCCCATCCCGCAGATCAAACATCGCTACCAGATGGTCACGTCCGACGATAAGAATGAGGTGCTTGCACAATTGCTGGATGGCGAGAACGTAGTACGCGCCATCATCTATGTCGGTCGCGGCCCGGAAGCTGCGGAAGTGGCCGGCTACCTGCAGGCCCTGGGCTACTCCGCCGTGGGGTTGAACAAGAACAGCGACAGCGAGCGGCGCGAGAGCGTGCTGAGGAACTGGCGCGAGGGCAATATCGCCTTCATGGTTCTCACCGACGGTGCAGCGGAGGACTTGGTGGCCGAAACAGATTACGCCATCAGCTACGACATAGCACCCGAAGCCGAGGTGTATGCCAGCCGGGTCAAGCTGGTCAACGAGAACGGCACCCACTTCACCCTGGTCTCCCCACGCGAGCGACGCTTGCTGGCAGAGATCGAGACCTTCATGGCGCAGCGCATCAAGGCCGTACTGCCCCCGGCACGGGCCAGTATCGTCGCCCAGCGCACCGAAGGCTTCAAGCAACGCCTGCGCGACATCATCGCCCGTAGCAACCTCGAGGTCTACATGTTGCTGCTCAACGACCTGGCCGAAGAGGGTTACGATTGGTCGGAAATCGCGGCTGCGGCCGTAAGCCTGGTGCAGCACACCCAGGCCGACACCATATTCACCCGGCGGCCCGACCGCCGGAGTGCGGCCACGCCCCGCTATCGCGAGTCGGTCCGCCCCAACGCCAGGCCCCGGGACGAAGAACGAGAGGTCGAGGCCGGGTATGTCCGTCTGGTCATGGATGCCGGCTACGACATCGGCGTGCGGCCCAAGGACATCGTGGGTGCCATCGCCAACGAGGCCAACATCCCCGGCCGCGCCGTGGGCAACATCGACATCCGCGACCGTTTCACCTTTGTTGAAGTGCAGGAAGACTACATCGACCGCGTCCTCACGCGCGTGCCCAGCACCCGCCTGCGCGGGCGCATCGTCACCTTTCGGCGTGCTTGAAACTAACCATCCAGTCTACCATGCGTTTCCCATTTCGTCGCCCACCGCAACAGACCTGGGAAATCGACCGGTACATCTGGCTGGAAAACGCCAGCGACAGGCACATCGCTCTTCACCTCCCCTCAGGTGAACTCCGCCTGGACAAGGGACGGAAGCTGCGTTTTCGTACCGATGTCCTGCAACATCCCCAGGTTAAAACCCTGGTAGATGAAGGAAAACTGGTTGTGCGCGAGTAGCTCCTCCGCCACCCGGTTTTCGCCTTGAAACGAAACCGCCCTGGCGCCGGTGACCCGCGCGCAGGGCGGTTTTTTCATAAGACACCCGCGGTGGACCCTCCGCGGCGGGACATTCGTTCGCGTTCCTCCTGCCATTCCCCCTTTCCGAGCATTAGTCATGAAACTCGTCCTGATAGACGGCCACTCCCTCGCCTACCGCGCCTTCTTTGCCCTGCCGCCCGACATGGCCACCAGCCGCGGGGAGCTGACCAACGCCACCTATGGCTTTGTCTCCATGCTTCTCAATGTGTTGCGGGAGCAACAGCCCACCCACATCGCCGTCGCCTTCGACGTCGGGCGCAGCTTCCGCCAGGATCATTTCGAGGAGTACAAGGCCACGCGGGAGCGCATGCCCGATGAACTGCGCGACCAGATCACCCGCATCCAGGAAGTCATCGAGGCCTTCAACATCCCCGTGTTCACGGCCGAAGGCTACGAAGCCGATGACGTCCTCGCCACCCTGGCCAGACAGGCTGCCCGCCGCGACATCCCCAGCCTCATCGTCACGGGTGATCGCGATCTGCTGCAGGTGGTGGACGATAAGATCTGGGTGCTAACCTCGGGCCGCAGATTCTCCGACACCATCATCTACACCCCCGAGAAAGTCATCGAGCGCTACGGCCTGCCACCCAACAAGCTCATCGACCTGAAAGCCCTGGTCGGGGACAAATCTGACAACATTCCCGGCGTGCGCGGCATCGGCGAAAAGGGTGCCAAACAACTCCTTTTACAATGGGGCGATCTGGACAACATCTACCGGCACATCGACGATGTGACCCCTCCTCGCGCCCGTAAGGCATTGCTGGAACATCGAGATGAGGCCTATCTGTCGCGGGCCCTGGGCACCATCGTAGACGTGCCGGGCATCGTCCTCGATCTGGACGCCTGTGTGGTCCATGATTTCGACCGCCAGCGCGTGCTCAAGCTTCTCTCCGAACTGGAGTTCCGCAGCCTGATCCCGCGTTTGCCCGAACAGCCGGCTTCCAGGCGCGGCGATCAGCTTGCCCTATTTGCCGAAACAGCAGCGCCTGCCCCCCCCACCCTGCGCGGCTACCGCGCCATCACCACACCCGAAGACTTGACGCAGCTGGCGACCACCCTCGCGTCCCGGCCGCGCATCTGTTTCGATGTCGAGACCACCAGCACCGACGAGCACCAGGCGCGGCTGGTGGGGTTGGCCATCGGCTGGGGCCCGGGGACCGATAAGAATGTGTACATTCCCGTCGGTCACGCCGACGGCACACAATTGCCGCTGGAACTGGTGCAGCAGCAGCTCGGCCCCATCCTGAACGACCCGGACAAGGAGAAGCTGGCTCACAATGCCAAGTACGACCTGATCGTCTGTCGCCGCCACGGTCTGCCGGTGCAGGGCCAGTTCATCGACACCATGGTCGGCGAGTTCCTGTTGGATCCTGCCAGCCGCAGCCTGGGTCTCAAGGCGTTAGCCTTCAACCGCCTGGGCATCGAAATGACCCCCATCGACGAACTCATCGGCAAGGGTAGGAATCAGATCACCATGGATCAAGTATCCATCGATGTCGTGACAGACTACGCGGCCGCCGATGTGGACATGACGTGGCGCCTGGCAGAACAGATCTTGCCCGAGCTCAAGGAGAAAGAGGTGGATCATCTCTTCTGGGAGCTGGAGATGCCCCTGCTTCCCGTGCTGGCCGATATGGAGATGACCGGTGTGCTGCTGGATGCCGGATATCTGGCCGAGATGAGCAAAGAGCTGAGCCAGCGTCTGGATACGCTGGCAGAAGAGATCTATGCGGATGTGGGCTATCGCTTCAATCTCAACTCTACCCAGCAGCTATCGGATGCGCTGTTCGGCAGCCTGGGCCTGCCCACGGCCGGCCTCAAGAAGACGAAGAGCGGCCATTACTCGACGGCAGCATCGGTGCTGGAGAGTCTACGGGGGCGCCACCCGGTCATCGACAGGCTACTGGAGTACCGGCAATTGACCAAACTCCAGAGCACTTATGTCGATGCGCTGCCCCGTATGATTAACCCTGAGACGGGACGCCTGCACACTTCCTTCGACCAAACCGGCGCGGAGACCGGCCGCATCTCCTCCAACAACCCCAACCTGCAGAATATTCCGGTACGCAGCGAGTTGGGACGCCGGGTGCGCAAGGCCTTCGTGGCGCCGCCCGGCCATTACCTTCTGGCCGTCGATTATTCGCAGGTGGAACTCCGCATCCTGGCCCACATCTCGGGCGACGAGACCATGTTGGCGAATTTCGCCGCGGGGCTGGATATCCACGCGGCTACGGCCAGCCAGGTGTACGGCATCCCCCTGGAGGCGGTCACCCCGGAGCAACGGGCCGTGGCCAAAATGATGAACTTCGCGACCTCGTATGGGGTCAGTGCCTACGGTCTCTCCAGCCGCACCAATCTGAGCATGGACGAAGCGCGTCATTTCATGCGCACCTATTTCAATACCTATCCCGGCGTCAGGCGCTATCTGGACGAGACGATTGCCCTGGCCAGGAAACAGGGCTATGTGGAGACCCTGTTGGGCCGACGCCGTTACTTCCCGGTGCTACAAACGACCGCGCCCGGTTCACAGCAGGCGCGGGCCGCAGCGGAACGCGCGGCGGTCAATCATCCCATCCAGGGCACGGCAGCCGACATCCTCAAGCTGGCCCTGGTCGCCTTGCACCGCCGCATCCGCGAGCGGGGCTATGCAGCCCGCATGATCCTCCAGGTCCACGATGAGATCGTGCTGCAGGTGCCGGAGGAGGAGATGCCGGAAGTCGTGCCGCTGGTGGTCTCCACCATGGAGTCGGCCTACGAGTTAAAGGCGCCGCTGAAGGCAGAGCCGGAGTACGGACGCGACTGGTACGACCTGCAGCCCTGGAGGGAGTGAGGGCGTCGCGAGCTCAACTGCAATCTGCTCGTCGTGACGATATTCGGCACCCAAAAGAAAAGGCAGGAACCGCGGTTCCTGCCTTATGCCTTCGTGGTCGTGGGGAGAGGGTTGGGTCAGTCGACCTTTTCCCCGCGGGCGCGGGCCTTGCGCGCAGCTTCTTCTTCCGCCTTGCGCCGTTCCGCCTCCGCCTTCATCCGCGCCTTGATCTC
>RFJM01000520.1 GCA_003694905.1 Caldilineae bacterium | reverse complement strand
GGCTACCTGTGCGTCCGCAGCACGCGCATCTACTTCTCGATGCTCACCCTGTCCTTTGGCATGATGATCTGGGCGCTCGTCTATTCGTGGGACGAGGTCACAGGGGGTGACGATGGCTTAACGGGTGTGCCGCGCGCGCCCCTGTTGGGCATTGACATGAATGGGCTGGAGCGCTACTACTACTTCGTGCTGATTGTCTGCGTAGTGGCCATCTGGCTGTTGTATCGGCTCGTTCATTCGCCGTTAGGCCTCACCTTCCGCGGCATCCGCGATAGTGAGGACCGCGTAGCGTTCACCGGTATCTCAGTTCGAAAGTACCGACTGATTTCGTTCACCATCTCGGGCCTGTACGCCGGCCTGGCCGGCGCGCTGGCAGCCCCGCTGTTCCGGTCGGTGACGCCGGGGGCGTATGCCCACTGGACGAAATCGGCCGAGCCGGTGCTGGCCAGCCTGCTGGGCGGCATCCACACCTTCGCCGGCCCCATCGTGGGCGCTTTCGTGCTCGAAGTCGTCCAGGACCGCATCATCGGCATCAGCACCACCATCAACCTGCCCTGGCGAGGTGAGATCGTCATCGGCGAGTATTGGTCGTTGGTGTTCGGTATCATTGTCGTCGTGTTGTCCATGGGCTTCCGGGGTGGCGTCGTGAGCGCAGTTCAGGACCAGTTGCTGCCCTGGCTACAGCGACGACTGGCCGGACTCACCCGGTCTGGAGACCAGCCACAGCAGGCTTCAGGGAGGTAACATGGCAGAGGCTTTGCTGCGTGCTGAGCGTGTGAGCAAGCGCTTCGGCAAATTCACCGCTGTGAATCAGGTGACGTTGGAGATCGAGGCCGGCGTGCTGACCTCGATCATCGGCCCCAACGGCGCCGGCAAAACCACGTTGATCAACGTCCTCACCGGCAGCCTCCCGTGTGACAGTGGCCGCATTTTCTTCAACGGCGAGGACATCACCCACCTGCCAACCGATCGGCGGGTGCGAAAAGGGCTCAGCCGCTCGTTCCAGATCACGAACATCTTCCCCCAGATGACGGTCGAGCAAAACATCCTCCTGCCACTGCTGGCGCGTCAGGGGCGCACAGGGCAGCCTTTTGCCCGCTACGACAGTTACGCCGACACGCTGGCCGAGGCGGAGAGCCTGCTGCGGGAGCTGGGGCTGTGGGAGATGCGGGATGCGCCGGCCAGCGAACTCTCCCACGGAGACCAGCGCCGGCTGGAAATTGGCATGGCGCTCGCACCACATCCCCGCCTGTGTTTCCTGGACGAGCCCACCTCGGGGATGAACCCGCTGGAGCGGGCCGAGGTGCTGGAGGCGATCCGCGGGCTGGCGGCTGAGCACGATGTGACGTTTGTCGTCGTGGAGCACGACATGGACATGGTCTTCTCGGTCTCCGAGCGGATCGTGGTGATGCACCGGGGCGAGATTCTGGCGGATGGGACGCCGGCGGAGATCCGTGACAACCGCGAGGTGCGAGAAGTGTACCTGGGCGAGGCAATCGACTGATGCTGCAAGTTGAGAACATCGTCACCTGCTATGGCCCGAGCATGGTACTCCAGGGGCTGTCGTTGGAGGTAGAGGCCGGCGAGGTGGTCGCCCTGCTGGGCCGGAACGGGGCCGGCAAGACCACCACGCTGCGCAGCATCATGGGCCTGACCCCGCCGCGGGCCGGCCACATCCGGCTGGAGGGAGTGGATATTGCGGGCCGGCCACCCCACCACATCGCCCGGCTGGGCATCAGCTTCGTGCCAGATGACCGGCGCATCTTCCCCGACCTGACGGTGGAGGAGAACCTGGAGCTGGCCCGGCGGGTGTTATCTCAAGAGACCAGGTTTTCTAAAAAAACCTGGTCTCTGGCGGATGTGTACGGGCTGTTCCCCGTACTGCGGGAGTACCGCAATCGGGGCGGCACCCAACTGAGCGGCGGCGAGCAAAAGATGCTGGCCCTGGGGCGGGCGTTAGTCCAGAACCCACGCCTGCTGCTCCTGGACGAGGCCGTCGAAGGGCTGGCACCCCTCATCGTGCAGGAATTCGTGCGTGTCATCCGCGAGATCAGCGCGTCAGGCATCACCATCCTGCTGGCGGATCAGAATCTGAAGTTTGCCCGGCAGGTCGCCCGTCGGGGTTACATCATCGACAAGGGCCGCATCGCCTACCACGACGAGATGGAACAAATCTGGGCCAACGAGGACGTGGTGCGCCGCTACCTGGCCGTTTGAAGTGCGTCACATTCACTCATCGCGAAATTGGAGGGGCCTATGCGTGCTTTGGTTCTGGGCGGTGCGGGGGCTGTGTGCAGAGAAACGACCCGCGACCTGGCGCAGTATAGCGACTTTCAGGAGATTGTCGTCGCCGACTACAACGTGCCGGCCGCCCACGCCCTGGTGGAAGAAATCGGCGATCCGCGCCTGAGAGCCCTGGCCTTCGACGCCAACGACTACGAAGGGATGTTGCACCTCTTCCCCGGCTTCGACGTGGTCGTCAACGGCCTGCCCTACAAATACGACTATGTGGTCAACAAAGCCTGCGTGGAAGCAGGGGTGAACGGGCTGGACCTCTCCAGCGATGATCCCCAGTTCGCCCTCCACGAGGAGGCGTTGAGAAAGGGCGTGCTCTTCGTACCGGGCGTGGGAGCCACACCCGGCACCACCAACATGATGGTCCGGCGGGCTTCGGAGGTGCTGGACCGGATGGAGACGGTGGAGATCGCCTTCGCGGCCTTCCGCTGTCTGGCGCCGGCCCCCGGCCTGCTCCAGACGACGCTCTGGGAGTTCAATCCCGAAGAAGCGGCGCGAGAAGCGGTTTACTTCGAGGCCGGCGACTGGCATCCGGCCCCGCCCCTGTCAGGGGAGCGGGTGGTGCGCTTCCACGACCAGATCGGCGAGCAGAAAGTGTACTACGTCCCTCACGACGAGGCCGACACGCTACCCCGCTCCTTCCCCACGCTGCGGCGGGCAGCAGTGCGGGGCTGCTTCCCGCCCCACGTGATGGCGCTGATGGGCGCGCTGATGCGCGGTGGACTGCTCTCCCAGCGGCCCGTGCGCCTCGGCGAGGTGGAGATGCCGGCCATCGAGGTGGTGCGGACTCTGCTGGCCGAGAGCCCTATCGCCCGCGAGAACCCCGTCTGGGCCTACGGGCTGGTGGTGGAGGTGACAGGCGAGCGGGGTGGCCGGCGCGTCACATGCACTTACCGCAATCAGCACCCGCCCCAGGAGGTGTGGGGTGGTCGGTCGGCCTACTTCAAGAACGTCGGCATCCCCCTCTCCATCGGGGCGCAGCTCATCGCCCAGGGCGAGGTGGCCGGCAAGGGTGTCCTGCCGCCGGAGCAGGCCCTGCCCACCGACCGCTTCTTCGCCGAGCTGGCCCGGCGAGGGATCACAGTGGAGGAAGAGATCGTGGAGGAAGGGACGCTGGCGTAGGATATGCGCGCTGTCATTGACAGGAGTTACGCAGTGAGATTGTTCGTCCTGCCAACCCATGTCATTCTGAGGCGCGTAGCGCCGAAGAATCTCTGATTTGCACTGGTGAAGC
>RFJM01000519.1 GCA_003694905.1 Caldilineae bacterium | reverse complement strand
TCCCAGGACCTCGCCCCGGTGGAGGTCGAAGCTGATGCCCTCGAAGGCCCCTTCGCGGCCGAGATCGTGTACAGAGAGGAGAAGCTCGCCCTGGGTGGTCTTGCTTTTGGCGAAGAAGTCTTCGACCTCGCGACCCACCATTTCGCGTATGACCTGCTCGATGGTGGCCTCGCTGCGCGGGCGGGTCGAGATCCATTTGCCATCGCGCAGGACGGTGATTTTGTCGGCGATGGCAAAGACTTCTTCCAGGCGATGGCCGATGAAGAGGATGGAGACGCCGGCGTTCTTGAGGGTACGGACGATCTGGAAGAGCTGGTCGACTTCGTGGGCGGAAAGGGAGGCGGTGGGCTCATCCATGATCAGGACCCGCACGTCCAGAGAGATGGCCTTGGCGATTTCGACGGCCTGCTGGGCGGCCAGGGTGAGGCCGCGGGCCGGTTGGCGGACGTCGAGTCGCACATCCAGCCGGGCGAGGATCCGCTCGGCCTCGTCGTACATGCGATTCCAGTTGACCAAGGGACCGAAGTCACGGTGGCTGATGAAGATGTTCTCGGCCACGTTGAGGTCCGGGAAGACCATGGGTTCCTGGTAGATGGCGGCAATGCCGTGGGCCTGGGCCTCCTGGGAATTGCGGATGGTGATGGGATTGCCGTCCAGCAGGATCTCGCCCTGGTCGAGCTGGTAAATGCCGGTGAGGATCTTGATCAGGGTGGATTTGCCGGCACCGTTTTCGCCGATGAGCGCGTGTACTTCGCCGGGATAGAGGGAAAGCGAGACATCGTCCAGGGCCTGGGTGGCATCGAAGCGCTTGGAGATGTGTCGCATCTCAATGATGGGTTGGGGTGTTTGGTTCGCTGTCATAGGCGAGAAAGGGTGATGGTGGTGGAAAGAAGGCTGGGCGTGGGGAATGCGGTTGGGCAGGGATGACAGGTTGGGGTGGGATCGGGAGGAGTGGGCGCCGACATCATGCCAGGATGACCTCCACCCCCCTCCGGCGCATTTCTGCGACGAGATCGACAGGGGCGTCGGTGTCGGTGATGACGGTGTCGACGCGCTCGACCGGAGCGAAGGTGGTGGTGGCCACCTGCCCCCATTTGCTGGCATCGGCGACGATGACGACTTTCTTGCAGCGGGTGACCATGGCGCGTTTGGTGTGCACTTCTTCCAGGTTGACGTCGGTGAAGCCTTCCTCGAGGGTGATCCCGCGCGCGCCGAAGAAGCCGACGTTGATGTTGATGTCCTCAAAGAATTCGCACCCCTCTTGCCCGACCAGGGAAATGGACTCGCGGCGCAGGTGCCCCCCCGGCAGCATGACGTGGACCTGTGGAGCGTCGAGCAGGCTCATGGCCACGCGCAGGCTGTTGGTGACGACGTTGAGCTCGGCCAGGTGTTTGATGTGGGGGATGATGGCCTGGGCGGTGGTGCTGGCATCGAGAGCGATGGTGTCACCACTGTGGATGAGATGGGCGGCTGCCTTGCCTATCCTGGCCTTTTGGCGCGAGCGCTGCTGTTTGCGCACATCGAAGGAGAGTTCGGGCAAGGCCTTGGTGGCCATGGCGCCGCCTCGCGTTCGCAAGAGAAGCCCCTGTTCGTACAGCGCCTGCAGATCGGCCCTTATGGTCACTTCGGACACACCAAATCGCTCGCTCAGTTCGGCGACCGTTACCTGTCCTTTCTCTTTGAGGGCCATCAGGATTGCCTGACGGCGTTGAGCGAGCCTGTGTTCTTTGCCCACGCCGGGACTTACCTGTAAGATGGAAGGAAGAGAGGCGGCGCGTTGACGCCGAAAGCAAGAAGAAACCGAGAGCACAGAGGCATGCTCTGCACCGCTCTGTACTCTCGGCATTGAGATGTTTGCGCGCTTTCTCGAATGGTCCGTATCGTACTCTTTCAGGTTCATTATACGCCACAAAAGCTTCGACGTCAAGGGTTTTCGAAAGATTTCGAAAGATCTTGATCCCTTGTTTCGCAGACAGGAGGTGCCGGCATGTCCGACGTGAATTATCTGGCAGAACTGGTGGGTGTGTTCGGTCATCCGGTGGCCGAGAATCCCACCGGTGTGATGCAAGAGGCGGCGTTTCGGGCCAAAGGCCTGAACTGGCGCTATCTGAATATCGATGTGCGGCCGGAACAACTGGCAGACGCTATAACAGGTCTGCGCGCGTTCAATATGCGCGGGATTAATCTAACGATTCCGCATAAGGTGGCGGTGTTGCCATATCTGGATGAGCTCTCACCCGAGGCGGAGTTGATCGGTGCGGTGAATACGATTGTAGTACGCGAAGGTCGGTTGGTCGGCTACAATACGGACGGGAAGGGATTCTTGTGGTCTCTGAGGGAGCAGGCAGGGGTGGATCCCGCGGGAAAACGGCTGGTCATGCTGGGTGCGGGCGGCGCGGCGCGGGCGATGGGTGTGGAGATGGCCCTGGCCGGCGCCGCACATATCACGGTTGTGAATCGCACGCGCAGCCGCGGAGAGGAGTTGGTGGAGCTGCTGAACAGACGCACGCCTGCGCGGGCCGAATACAGGCCGTGGGATGAGCCTTTCTCTGTGCCGGAAGGGACGGATATTGTGTTGAATGCCACGTCTATCGGCCTGTATCCGGATGTGGAGGCGATGCCCGAGGTGGTGATGGAGACGATCGCGCCGGGGATGCTTGTCTGTGATGTGATTCCGAATCCGCCACGGACGGCCTTTCTGCAGGAGGCAGAGGCGCGTGGGGCACAGACGCTGGATGGGCTGGGGATGCTGGTGGGGCAGGGTGCCATTGCCTTTGAGCTGTGGACGGGTGTGGAAGCGCCGGTGGCGGTGATGCGAAAGGCGTTGGAGGAGGTGTTCGGGGGGAGGT
>RFJM01000518.1 GCA_003694905.1 Caldilineae bacterium | reverse complement strand
GGGTCGACGACGGCAGCGATGGCGAAGGCCTGGGTTTCATTCGCCTGTACGGCGTCGGCGAAGGTCTGGGCCGATGTGCTGGCAGGGTCGTTTGAGGAGGTCGCCCTGGGTACGGCCCAGCCGGCCAGAAGTATCACCAGCACCAGGGCCGGCAAAACCCATATCTGCCGCCGACGTATGAGTTGTTTGCGAGTGTGATGTGCTGTCATGAGTCTTGCTCGTGGGGGGGCTTCCCCCTCCCCGCCTTCGAGGAAGGGGAAGCCTGCAAGGAGGAGAACCAATGACGCTCTACATGCCCGCTTCCGTCGGGTAGCCGGCGACATCGGCGGGGTCGAAGCGAGGTTTCTGGGCCAGGACGTTGTCGTCGAGGGTCCAGCCCATGATGCCGAACTTGAGGTTGACGGCATCGTAGCCGAGGAGGTTGAGGATGGTGGTGGCCACCTGGCCGGTGTGGCCGGTGTAGCAGTAGACGACGATGGGTCGGTCGGGGGGTAGCTTGGCCAGGTTTTCGGGCTGGGCGATGGTGCGCCAGGGGATGTTGATGGCACCGGGGACGTGGCCGAGCTGGTAGTGTTCGGGAGCGCGGACGGAGAGGATGAAGGGGTCGTTGTCGGGGTCACCGTCGTTGAGGTTTTCGAAGAGGGCCTGGGCGGAGATGACCGGTGCCTTGCCCGAGCCGAGGTATTCGGCTGCAGCCTCGCGGATGAGCTCGAAGGCTGTGGCCATGGGCTCCGGTGTGGGCGTTGGCGGTACCGGAGTGGGCGTAGGTGGCACGGGTGTGGGTGTGGGTGGTACCGGGGTTGGTGTCGGTGGCACGGGCGTTGGTGTGGGCGGTACCGGTGTTGGTGTCGGCGGCACAGGTGTTGGCGTGGGTTCTTGGCCGCCGCCGCAGCCTGCAAGCGCAAGGGCCAGCATGGCTGCTAGCAAGAGAGTGACAAGAATGCGTTTGCTCATTTGGCGCGACTCCTTATTTTGAGAGAAATCCAGGGGGATGATGCCCCCATGGTTGGACAAGAATGGGATCATCTTCGAGTGTATAAGAAGCGCTTATCGGTGGCATATGATCTGGGTCATTGCAGACTATTCGAAGTTATTATTAAATTGATTAAGCCTGCACAATATTGGGCGATGCTCAACAAGGAGGAGCCACCATGCCTGACTGGCAAGGACTGGAAGTATTCGTAGTCGCTGCCCGGCTGGAGAATTTCTCGGCGGCAGCCCAGGAACTGCATCTGAGTCAACCTGCCGTGACCCAGCGGATTCAGGCACTCGAACGCGAGTTTGGGGTGAAGCTGTTCGAACGCGAGGGGCGGCGGGTGAGACTGAGTGAGGCGGGGGACTATCTGCTGCCCCTGGCAGACGACCTACTGCGACGCGCGCGGCGTGTGGAGGAGATGATGCGCTCTCTGAGTGGCAAGGTAGTGGGACACCTGGTGCTGGGCTGTTCAACCACATCAGGCAAGTATGTGCTACCGGGAATTCTGGCCCGATTCTGCGAGCGGTACCCCGGTGTGCGCGCGACGGTGCGGATGGCGTCCCGAGCGTGTGTCCTGGAGATGCTGCGGTCGCGCGAGGCTCAGATCGTCTTCACCAGTGTACCCGTCGATCAGAATGAACTCATCTACCGCAAGTTCTTTGAGGATGACATAATCCTGGTGGCACCCGAGGATCATCCCTGGTCACGGCGTGACGTGATTGCGCCTCATGAGTTGTTGGGTGAGCGGTTCATTCTGCGAGAGCCGACGTCGGGCACGTATCTGGCGATGGAGCGCGCCTTGACGGCGTGTGACATTCAGCCCTCGGAGCTGAATACGGTAATGACCCTGGGCAACTCGGAGGCGATCATCATGGCCGTGGAGGAAGGTATCGGCGTCGGCTTCGTGCCTCGGCTGGCAGCCGAGCGCAGCCTGATGCTGGGGCAGGTGAGGGAGATACGCGTGCAGGGCGTCAGCATGATGCATACGATCTGGATGGTTGAGAGCACGCTGTATCCTGCCACGGCGGCGCAGCTCCGCTTTCTGGAGATGCTGAGGACGGAAGGGATTATCCCGGCAGGCGCCGAAGCGGAGGTACCATACGCGGTGTTACCCGAAGGCGAGCGGTGTACGGTTGTTGGCGGGGAGAAAGTCATGGAGCCGGGGTAGCAACCGACCGGTGTGGGGGTACTCGGGTCGGTCCGAGGGAGGGTAGGGGGCCGGGCGATGCGCGGTCGTTTGGGAAATTGGAGGGCAGGAGGATTTGTGCTAAGCTCCCGGTTATCATCTTTGCGTAAGAGGGAAACCATGACGACGACTTTCGAATCGACTCGCGAACCGACAACTTCTGCGGATTTCCGTGTTGTCCGCAAGCCTCAAGAGTATCTCGGTATCGTGGCCCGAGGTTTTGCGATGGGCTCGGCCGATGTGGTGCCCGGTGTGTCGGGCGGCACGATGGCGTTTATCCTCGGCATTTACGAGGAATTGGTGTTCAGCATCCGGGCAGTGGCGCGCAAGGAGTTCTGGCAAGCAGTGCTGGGGCTGCGCATCCGCGATGCCATTCTGGCCATCAATCTGCCGTTTCTGATGGCGGTGCTCAGTGGGATTCTGCTGGCGGTGCTGACGCTCGCGCGCGGGCTGGAGTGGATGCTGGATAATAAGCCGGTGTTCATCTGGAGCTTTTTCTTCGGCCTGGTCCTGGCATCGGTGGTGACCGTGGCACAAAAGGTGCAACGCTGGAACGCGGTGCGGGTGGCTGCCCTGGTGGTGGCCGCTGTGGGGGCGTTTCTGCTGGTGGGCGCGGTGCCGGCGCAGACGCCCAATACGCCGATTCTGCTGCTCCTGTCAGGTGCGCTGGCCAGTATTGCCATGATCCTGCCCGGAATCTCGGGCGCGTTTATTCTTCTGATTCTGGGGAAGTATCAGTTTGTGTTGAGCGCGGTCAACAATCGCGATGTGCTCAGTCTGGTGTTGGTGGCTCTGGGGGCCGGCGTGGGGCTGGTGACGTTCGCACAGTTGCTGGGGTATCTGTTTCGGCGCTATCATGATCTCACGGTGGCCATTCTCACGGGCTTCATGTTGGGCAGTCTGCGCAAGATCTGGCCGTGGAAGGAGACGCTGGAAACGTTCGTCGATAGTCACGGCAAGGTAGTGCCGCTGCGGCAAGCGAATGTGCTGCCGTCGCACGTAAACGCGGAATTGGGCATCGCGCTTGTGCTGATGATCGTGGGTATTATCGCCGTGATCTTGCTGAATCGGGTGGCAGAGGTGGGGGACTGAGGGGATGAGTGTGCGCTACATCCGTACGGAAAGGAAGGGCGATGTCGGCGTGGTGACGCTGGATCGACCACAACGACATAACGCGCTGGTTCCGGAAATGCTGGAGGAGCTGCTGGCAGCCTGGGGTGGCATGGCCGAGTCGGATGCACGGGTGCTGGTGCTGCGGGCGAATGGCCGTTCGTTCTCGACGGGTGGCGATGTGCGGGGTTTCTACGAGCACCGGGAGGAGATCGAGGTGTATGCGCGCAAGATCGTCGGTCTGCTGAATGAGGTGATGTTGACGATGATGAGTCTTCCGCAGCCGATCATTGCGGCGGTGCATGGGATGGTGACCGGTGGAGCGCTGGGCCTGGTATTGGCCTCGGATGTGGTGCTGGTGACGCCGCGGGCGAGTTTTACGCCGTACTACGGTGTTGTGGGGTTCAGTCCCGATGGTGGCTGGACGGCTCTGCTGCCTCAGATCATCGGGGTACAGCGGACGGCCCGGATTCTATTCGAGAACAGCACGATAGGTGCGGAGGAAGCTGTTGCCTGGGGGCTGGCCGCGGAGGTGGTAGAGGAGGAGGCTCTTGAGCAACGGGTGAACGAGCTGGCCGGCTCGCTGCTGGCGCTGAGGACCGGGAGTTCAAGGAGGAGTAAGCGGCTTCTGCGCGGGGATCTGGCCGGGGTGGCCGCGCGACTGGAGGAGGAAAGACGGCAGTTTGTGGAGCAGATATTGACGCGCGAGGCTGCAGAAGGGATGGCGGCGTTTCTGCGC
>RFJM01000517.1 GCA_003694905.1 Caldilineae bacterium | reverse complement strand
AGCCTGAACAGCGCCAACAGGCCCTGGAAGTGGCCGACTTGCTGGCCGTGGCACTGCACAACGCCCGCCTGCTACGGGAAGCCCAGGCCCACACTCGTGAACTGGAAAAACGTGTCCGCGAGCGCACTGCCGAATATCGGCGCCTCATCAACCTGATGGCCGGCCGCGAAGTCCGCATGGCCGAGCTCAAGGAAGTCATCAGGAAACTGCGGACTCAGCTCATAGAGGCCGGCCTGACCCCTGTCGCCAACGATCCCCTGTTGGGTGAGGAATAGTTGCGCATGACCGCAAAAGATCCTGACCCCATTAGATGTCCTCGATGGTATTCCAGGTCTGCCATCCAGATCCCAATCACGGCGACGACAGCAAGAACATCCCCACCTGCCGGGTATGCGGCAACAGACCGGCGCCTGTTCGGACCACCCACGATTTGACATCCCCTGCCTCAGCCAGCATAATTACCAACCCAACCGAACAAACTGCCCAAAGGCGATGACTGAGGAAAGTAGCCGGGTGAAAACACCCAGAGAGGCGGAGTCCAGGGCTGCAAGCTCCGCCGTGCGGAAACCCGGTGAAGTTCCCTCACGAGCCGGTCTGGGGAATGGTCCGCACATTCCATGTGCCGGACCTAGTAGTCAGACCCGGTAGTCGACCGTTATCCTGACAGCCGCTCGTCTTGCTGCAAGGCCGGCGGCCTGAGCGCCCCGCTATGGCGGGGAACCAGGGTGGTACCGCGGAACGCATCTCGGCGCTTCGTCCCTGAGTGGATAGAAGCGTTTTCTTTTTGCGCCCCCATTCGCCCCAATCCTCCCGAGCATTGGTTGCTCCGTAGCAGTAACCGGACCGCCGATCCCGCACCGTCCCACCCGCTTGCCCTCGTAAACCCCGCGATTGGGTGCCTCAAACACGACACCAACGCAGCTATTGATCGCTCCTACCCCCCAGTCCACACAAGGTAATCCTATGACCGACCTGACCCAACTTCAACAGCAGGCCGAAGCCGAACTGGCCGCGGCCCAGGATGAAAGCGCACTGGAAGCGTGGCGCATCAAGTACCTCGGACGCAAGGGGCTCATCCCCGCTGCGGTCAGGCAGATCGGCAGTCTGCCGCCCGAGGCACGCGCCGAATACGGCAAGGCCGTCAACCGTCTCAAGCAGAGCATCCAGCAGGCGTATGAGCAACGCCGTGAAGCCCTGAAAGAGGCCAGCCTGGCAGCAGAGCTCGAGGCTGTCGGCTTCGATGTGACCCTGCCCGGTCGCCGCCCGCAGGTCGGCCGGCTGCATCCCATCAGTCGAACCCTGCGCCGTATCTACCGCATCTTCGGTGACATGGGTTTTCAGATCTACACCGCGCGCGATGTGGAAACCGACGAATTCAACTTCCAGCTCCTGAACTTCCCGAAAGGGCACCCCGCCCGCGAGATGCAGGACACCTTCCACACGACCCTGCCCGACGTGCTTCTGCGCACCCACACCAGCCCCGGCCAGATCCGTGCCATGCGCGACTACTACCCCGAGCCCATTCGCGTCATCCTGCCGGGCAAGTGTTACCGCTACGAGCAGGTGACTGCCCGCTCGGAGATGATGTTCTTCCAGGTGGAGGGCCTGGCCGTGGGACACGACATCACATTCGCAGATCTCAAGGGTACCCTGCAGGCCTTTGCCGAGCAACTTTTCGGCGCGGGACGGCGCCTCCGCTTCCGCTGCTCGCATTTCCCCTTCACCGAGCCCAGCGCCGAGGTGGACATCGACTGCATCCTTTGCGGCGGAAAAGGCTGCCGCGTGTGCAAGTACACCGGCTGGCTGGAGATCCTGGGCTGCGGCATGGTCCATCCCAACGTCCTGCGTAACGGCGGCTACGACCCCGATGTCTACTCGGGATACGCCTTCGGTATGGGACCTGAGCGCATTGCCATGCTGCTCCACGGTATCGATGACATCCGTTACTTCTATGCCAACGATGCCCGTTTCCTCCCCCAGTTCGCCTGAACCACGTTGACCCTCTCACACTCAACCGACACCCCCGCCATTTCCCACTCAACCGGCTAACATCCCTATGCGAGTACCTCTATCCTGGCTGAAAGAATACGTCGATATCACCCTGCCCGTCGATGAGCTGGCCGAGAAGCTGACCCTGGCAGGTCTGGAAGTCGCCAACATCGAGTACATCGGTGTCGCGCCGCCGGCGTCCGAACGCGCGCGCAGGCACATGGAGGACGGCCAGATCGAAACCGGGAACAACCGCATCCTGTGGGAGCGCGACAAGATCTTCGTCGGCCAGATCCTGGAATCGCGTAAACATCCCAACGCGGACCGCCTGCTGCTGGCCACGGTGGACTACGGAGCAGGCGAACCCATGACCATCATTACGGGCGCGCCCAACCTCAAACCGGGCGACAGCGGCCAGAAGGTGGCTTTTGCCACGCTGGGCGCTGTGCTGGTCGATCCCTATGCCGATAACTTCAAAACCATGAAGCTCAAGCCCAGCAAGATCCGGGGCATCCGGTCCGAGGGGATGGCCTGCTCCGAGCGCGAGCTGGGCATCTCCGACGAGCACGAGGGCATCATGATTCTACCTGAGGACGCGCCCGTCGGGATGCCGCTGGCCGACTACCTGGGCGACGTGGTCTTCGACATCGACGTGACGCCCAACATGATCCGTATCGCGTCCATCATCGGCGTGGCCCGCGAGGTGGCGGCCATTACCGGTGCGGCCCTGCACATTCCCATGCCCACCTGGGAAACGCAGCCTCCCGCCGCGGGCGAGTACTGCGAGGTCGAGATCGTCGACGATGATCTCTGCTATCGTTTCACCGCAACCATCATCCGCGACGTGAAGGTCGGCCCCTCCCCCTTCTGGATGCAACACCGGCTCAAACTGGTGGGACAGCGCCCCATCAATAACCTGGTCGATGTCACCAACTACGTCATGTTCGAGTGGGGCAAGCCGCTCCATGCCTTCGATTACGACAAGCTGCTGGCCCGCGCCCGCGCCATCGGTAAGGACAAAGTCAAGATCATCGTCCGCCGGGCGCACGAGGGCGAACACTTCACGACCCTGGACGGGCAGGAGCGCATTCTCGACCCCGACATCCTCATGATCTGCGACGAGGCCGGCCCGGTGGGCGTCGGCGGCGTCATGGGCGGGCTGGAAACCGAAGTCTCCGAAGACACCCGCAACGTCCTCCTCGAATCCGCTTCCTTCAATTTCATCAATATCCGCCAGACCTCGCGCAAACTGAAGCTCCCATCCGAAGCAGCCTATCGCTTCAGCCGCGGGGTGCCGTCCGAGCTGGACCCCATCGGCAACGTGCGCGGCGCCCAACTGATGGCAGAGCTGGGCGGCGGCAATATCGCCGATGGCATTGTCGAAGATTACCCGCGGCCGCAACCCACGGTGGAGGTGCCGGTCGATGCGGGCGAAGTCCGTCGCGTGCTCGGGCTGGACCTCTCGCAGCAAGAGATCATCGCGATCCTGCGGCGGCTCGAATTCGACACCCGCACCGAGGGCGAAACCATCTGGGCCACCGTGCCCTGGTACAGGCTGGACGTGAACATCACGGCCGACCTGCTGGAAGAAATCGCCCGCATCTACGGCTATGACCGCATCCCGCTCACCATGCTCTCTGACGAACTGCCTCCTCAGCGGCACAACTGGCCCCTTGAGCTGGAGGAGCGGCTGCGCGACATCCTGGCAGCCTGCGGTCTACAGGAAACCATCAACTACTCGCTGACGACCGTCGAGAACCATGTCCGGCTGTACCCCGATGCGCCCGAACAGGCTCCTGGGGCCGACCAGTTCATCACCCTGGCCAATCCCATGTCTCTGGATCGGGTGGTGATGCGGCGCAGTATGGTGGTCAGCGCTCTGGAGAATCTGCAGCGCAATCTGCGGCACGTCGAACGCCTGGCCACCTTCGAAATCGGCCTGGTGTATCTTCCCGAGCTGGGCGATGGCGAATTGCCGGCCGAGATCCGGCGCTTCACCCTGGCCATGACCGGGCCGCGCCGGCCGGCCGGTTGGCTGGGTGGCGATCCGGAGCCCATGGACTTCTTCGACATGAAGGGCGTCGTCGAGGTGATGCTGGAGCAGCTCAACGCAGGTCCTGCCGTCTATGAGCCGGCGGATGTGCACTGGTGCGGGCCGCGCTGCGCGCGCGTGCTGGTCGCGGGCGAAGAGCTCGGCATCTTCGGAGAGGTGCACCCGCGCGTGCGACAGGCGTTCGACCTACCCCACCAGCCCGTGGTCGTGGCCGATTTCGCGACCGATGTGCTGCTCCCCTTCTTCCGGCAACACCCCCGCCTGCAACCGATCAGCGACTACCCGCCGGTCAAGGAGGACATTGCCGTCGTGGTGGATGAGGCCATCCCCGCAGCGACGGTGGAGGCGTTGATCCGGCAGACGGGCGGCCGGCTCTTGGTGGACGTGCATCTGTTCGACCTGTATCGCGGCAAGTCGATTCCTGCGGGCAAGAAATCCCTGGCTTTTTCTCTTACCTTCCAGGCCCCGGACAAGACTCTGAGCGACAAGGACACGGCGCGGCTGCGCCGCAAGATCGTGGCCCGACTGGAACGCGAGCTGGGCGCCAGCCTGCGCGAGGCCTAGGCAGGTGCGGCGGTCGCTCGCGCTCGCGGCTGGATCCTTGCTTCACCCGGCTCCGGCGCGCCGGCCAACAAGAGAGGCGGCCGGGGCTTCAGCTT
>RFJM01000516.1 GCA_003694905.1 Caldilineae bacterium | reverse complement strand
GCTGGAAGGCCTGGCACGGCTGGAGGGCGGCGCCAAACAAACCCTGCACTATACCGACGTCAGCCCGGACGTGGTCTTCCTGGCCGTGACCCGCGGCGGCAACCACATCTTCGGCCACATCTTCGGCACCGATGAACAGGACCACCCCATCCTCAAGGTGGACGCCCTGGAGGAAGCCCTGAGAGTTCACAGTGATGACATTCTCTCAGATATCTACGTCGGTTGGGTGGGCGGCTTCCTGGATGGCGAGCGCAACAAGCTGCAGGCCGCGTTGGGAGAAGCCGGCGCCTTGGCCGGCAAGCGCGTGTACATCGCCCACCCGCGCCAAGCCTTTGCCGCCCTGACCCAGGCTTTACAGGAGAATACGGATTGGCTGGCGTAGCTCACCTGTGATTGAACTCGTCCTACGAGGCTTCGGCGACGCGCGGCCCACACCGCCTCTCGCTACCACGCGAGCCGTCGTCCGGCTGCGCCTGCATGTGCGCCTTCGCGGGCCGCACCCCGCGCCGACTTCGCCTCCCTGCCTTCCATCGCGAAGGAGAGAGCCCATGCACGTCCTCAAGATCACCGCTCAGGGTCTGACCACTTCTTTCCGCTATCCCCACTTCATGATGAGTGTACAGCCGACGTATGAGATGCCCCCACCGGCTACACTATACGGCCACATCGCTAGCGCACTGGGCCGTTGGTTCGATCCCGCCGAGGCGCAGTTCGCCTTGCACTTCACCTACGAGCGCAAGATCGAGGATGTTGAAACGACTATCCTCCTCAAACGTGCGACCGGCAAGATGCCAAACAATAAGGCACTGCCAAAGGTCCTGGAAGGAAACGCCAACCCCTTCAGGCGAGAGATTCTCACCTTTCCCAGACTGACCCTCTACGTCAACCGGCCAGACTGGCTGGACGCCTTCCGGCGGCCTCGCTACGCGGTGGCGCTCGGTCGCTCTCAGGATCTGTTTACCTACACGCAGATTCAGACGGTCGAACTGGAGGCGAGGCAGAAGGCCTATCTGGAGCACACGCTTTTGCCCTACGACTTTGCCCGCCACACGGCAGCCGGGCGCGTGGTGCTCATGCCCCGCTGGCTGGGCCACGAACGCCGCCAGCCCCGGTTTCAGCGCTATGTCGTGCTTAATCGTCGGGTACACACCAACCAGTTCTACCGTTTCCAGGGAGAAGCCCAGGCCGAGTTCTGGACGGATCCCACAGCGCCGAAGTTCGAGGGCGATCCGCTGGGTCTGGTTTTCCTGTCATGGACCGACCGAGTTCGTCCATCTGCCTGAACCCGTCTGTTTCGATGTCTCTCGACCACATCTGGGCCAAGAGTGCTTTGCCAGGCCAGGCTGCCGGCCAAACCCTCGTGGAGCACACATGGAACCTGCTTTCGCGGCTGCGCGAGTTGGCCCGGCTGCGCCCTGGTCTTCCCCAACACATGCAGCAGCCCGACCTGTGGAACATCCTGTTTCGCGCGGGATTGCTGCATGACTGGGGTAAAGCCGCTACAGGCTTCCAGGCGGTACTCCGAGGCCGGGCCCGGCGTTGGCCCTACCGCCACGAAGTGCTTTCGCTCGCTTTTGTCGACTGGATCTCCCGAGATCTCTCGACGGAGGCTACGACTCGACTGGCCGCCGCCATCGCCACACACCACAAAGACTTTGCCCAAGTGGCAGATGACTATCTAGACGTGTGGGATGCTGATGACGATCCCCTTGACGACATGCTGGCTCAAATGGATGTCGAGGATCTTCGCGCCCTGCATGGCTGGCTGGCGAAAGATGGAGGGGAGTGGGTTGAACGCCTGCACATGAGACAGTATGGCGTCTGCCTGCCCCAGCCGCCGCCCTGGCCGCAAGCCCGCGCTATGCTGAGCCCCGAAGGCATTCGCCGACACCTGAAACACATACAGCAGATGTTGGATGCCTGGAACAGGAGGCTCTATGAGGCCCAGGACCCCGACATTCCTGCTCCCGAGATGCGTGCAGGGGTCTTGCTGCGCGGGCTACTTGTCCAGGCCGATCACCTGGCGTCGGCAGAGAGTGGTCCTCTGCCACAACCCTTCTGGGACGTGGAGGAGGTGCTGAACAGGTCGGGACTGAGCCCATCCCATCTGTATCCCCATCAGCGCGCGGCCGCGAATGCCGACGGCCATGTCGTGCTCACTGCCCCCACAGGCGCAGGCAAGACGGAAGCAGCCCTGCTATGGGCGGCGCGACAACGTCCTGCACGGCTCTTCTATACCCTGCCCTACCAGGCGAGCATGAACGCCATGTATGATCGGCTCTTACACCTCTTCCCGGAACGAGTAGGCTTGCTGCACGGGCGTAGCGTGCTCACCCTCTTTCAGCGGCTGATGGACACGGCATATGATCCGGCCTCGGCCGCACGTGCCGCCCGCAACCTTCGCAACCTGGCCGGCCTCTCTTACTATCCGGTTCGCGTGTTCAGCCCGTACCAGATGCTCAAGGCCAGCTTCCAACTCAAGGGTTTCGAAGCGCTCTTGGCCGATTTCGCAGAAGCTGCCTTCGTCTTCGACGAAATGCACGCTTACGAGCCCAAGCGTCTGGGCATGATCGTCGAGACCATGCGCTTTCTGGCCCGTCACTACGGAGCGCGATTCCTGATCATGTCGGCGACACTGCCCGACCCCTTGCGGCAGGTGTTGACCGCGAGCTTGGGGGAACTGCGCCGGGTACAGGCAGATGACGCAGTCTACCGGCGCTTTCGCCGCCACCGCCTCTGGCTACGGGAGGGTGACCTGCTGGAGCAGGAGAATCTGGCTCAGGTGGCAGCCGATGTCAGGGCGGGCAGACAGGTGTTGGTGGTGTGCAACACTGTCGCACGGGCCCAACAGGTGTGGCAATGGGCCCGAACACGTCTGGACGACATTCCCTGCTATCTCCTACACGGTCGTTTCAACATGCAAGACAGGGGGCACAAGGAACGGTCCATCTTGGCGGCGGCCGGCCTGCGCCAGGGCCATCGCAGGCCCGTCCTCGTCGTGGCAACCCAAACTGTCGAGGTGAGTCTCAATCTGGATCTGGACGTCCTTTACAGCGATCCGGCGCCACTGGAGGCCCTGCTGCAGCGTTTTGGACGCGTGAATCGTATGGGACGGCGTCCGCCCGCGCCGGTATATGTGTTCCGGCACATCGATCCTGTTTTTGCCCGCATCTATGCACCAGGCGAACAGGTCAAGCGCTCTCTCGCCGTGCTGGAGGATGTGCTCGCCAGCGGCGAGGGTCCGGGGCAGGTGATCGACGAGGCCGAACTTCAGCGCTGGCTGGATGCCGTGTATGCCGACGCGATCTTGCAGCAGTGGCACACCGCGTATCATCAGGCAGCAGGAGACTTTCGAAACGCCTTCTTGGGGTCGCTGCTTCCCATGTCCTCGAATCCCCAGCTCAGTGATCGCTTTGATCGGTTGTTTGACGGCACGGAAGTACTACCAGAGGCACTCTATGATGCCTACATCGAGCAAAAGGAAGGCCCGGCACCTCTCAGGGCCTCCGAGCTGTTGGTGCCCATCCGCTGGGGTCAGTACCACATGCTCGCCAATCGGGGGCTTCTGAGACCCGGTACACGCGACGAGCCACCCGTCGCGCGGGTCCCCTACGATGCGCAAACAGGGCTGCAGATCCCCATATCTGAACCATGACGCCCCTACCCCACGATCCGACCGGAGGATTGCTCCCATGACTCCTGACACCTTGTTCCACGACCTCACCGTTCATCACATCCGCTTTCAGGTGGAAGCCATCACCCCCATCGAGATGGATGCTTTTAAGGGCTCGGCCCTGCGCGGGGCCTGGCAAAGCTATATCCGCCGCGCCTACTGCCCCGCTCCCACCGATGCCAAGACCAGCGCAACCCATCGGGCAACCTGCCCCGTCTGCTATCTCACCGCGCGCGATACGGGTCCGGAAGGCCGCCGCCCCTTCGCTCTGCGCCCACCCTTCTCGCGGCAGAGGCGCTATGAGCCCGGTGAGCAGTTTTCGTTCACCTTCTCGCTCTTTGGCGATACCATCTTCCTGCTGCCCTATGTGATATTGGCCGTGGCGGAGGTGGGAGAGACTTGCGGGCTGGGACGGCGCCTGGATGAATCCGGCCGCCGAGGGCGCTATCGCCTGCAAGCCGTGCAGACCGTGGACCCCCATCGCGGGCAAGAGCAGGAACTGCTGGACGCCACCAACAGAGTCATCCACCCGCCCCAACTCTGCGTGGGAGCGGATAGCATCGCCGGCCGGGCGCAGGCGCTTGCCGGGGAAACGCCCGGCGGAGCGATGCGCCTGGACCTGCTCTCACCTTTGCGGCTGATCCGGCAGCAGGGTCTGATGCGCGAGTTTCACTTCCCCGTCTTCGTGCAGCGTTTGCTGGAGCGGCTCTTCGCCCTGGGAGCTGAGTTCGGCCGGGAGGGAGAGCGCTATGACAAGGCGACGCTGGCTGCCGTCGTGGCCCGGTATCTGCCCCTGGCCGCCCAGGTCCAGGTAGTGGAAGATGCCACGGCCTGGTGGGATGTGCAGGGCTACTCCTCCCGGACCGGGCGCCGCCACTATCTGGGTGGGCTGGTGGGCCATGTTGTGTTGCAGGCACAGGATTGGCGGCCCTTTCTCCCGCTGTTACTGTGGGGAGAGAGTGTGCAACTCGGCAAGAACGTGGTCAAGGGAGGGGGCTGCTTCCGGGTGAGTCGAGCCGGGCCGGTGCCATCACATAGTGCAGAGGCCCGCGAGGCGCGGCCAAGCCAGGAGGGTGACAATGCCCATCGTTGATCATCTGTTCGTACAGGATTTCGGTGCGTTTGTGAGCAAACACCAGGGCCGCCTGCGGGTGACGGTCAAAGGCGCCAAAAGGCTGGAAGCGCCTCTGATGCACCTGCAAACGGTACGGCTGGCCGCGCATGGGGTGAGCATCAGTGCCGATGCCATTGCGGCCTGCGCGGCCGAAGGCATCCCCGTCTATGTGGTCGACCGTTGGGGGCGGCCGGTGGCCACCCTCTATGCCAGCGCCTTGATCGGTACGGTGAAGACGCGACGCGCACAGTTGTTGGCGTATGAGACAGAGCGGGGTCTGACCGTGGCACGGGCACTGGCCTTGGGCAAACTACGTCACCAGGCGGGGTTGCTGCGTTATCTGGCCAAGTACCGCAAGAAATCGGATCCCCCGTTGTACGCCCGGCTGACCGAGGCCGCGATCGATGTGCTGGCTCACGAACAGGACGTATTGGCGATCAAGGCGGCGCGGGTGGACGAGGCGCGGGAGGCTTTGCTCTCGGCCGAGGCGCGGGGTGCGCGAGTGTACTGGGCCGCGTTGAAAGAGCTGATCCCCGAAGAACTGGAATGGCCGGGCCGGCGCCGTCGCGGCGCCCAAGACGTCTTCAATATGGCCTTGAACTACGGCTACGGCATACTCTACGGCGAGATAGAGCGGGCCGCGGTACTGGCCGGCCTCGACCCCTACGCCGGCTTCCTCCACACAGACCGACCGGGAAAACCCAGTCTTGTGCTGGACCTCATCGAACCCTTTCGGCCACTGGTGGTCGATCGCACGATCCTTGCCATGATCACCAAAGGGACGAAGTTCGAGCGGGAGAAGGACGGTGCGTTTACCATCGGCACGCGCGAAACCATCGTCGCCAAGGTACAGGAGAGGCTGGATGCGCCGGCGCGCTATGGCGAACAGCGGCTTTCGCTGCGGGCCATTATCCAGCACCAGGCCCGTACGCTGGCCACATTTCTACGAGATGAGACCGTCGCCGAACTGAATGTGTATCAGATGGTGTGGTGACAATGCGCTGTCTGCTGATCTACGACATCCAAAACGACCGCATACGCAACAAGGTCGCGGACCTCTGCCAGGACTACGGCCTGGATCGGATTCAGTATTCTTCCTTTTGGGGGAAGCTGAGTCGCAATCACCAGGAAGAACTGTTACTGAAAATCAGCAAGAAGGTGGGGAAGCATCCGTGTAAAGTGTTGCTCTTGCCCGTATGCGTGAGCGATTGGGAGCAGCGCTTGGAGCTGGTGATAGAGGAGAAGGAGGGCTAACATGAATGGACCGCCGCAGATCGCGTTCCGGTTGTTCGGCCGGCCAAGGAGTATCCACCTGGTGCAGACAACAGAGGCAGGAAGGCGATGAGCTGGTTGTTTGTGGTTTCGGACCTGAAACAGTGGGACTACTGCCCGCGCGTGGTGTACTACGCCTACACCATCCCCCGGCTGCGTCCCGAAAGTTTCAAGATGGTGATGGGGCGAGAGGCGCACAAGCAGGCCCATACTCGACCGCGGCCGCGGCGTCTGCGCGGGGTACAGCCGGCGGATGCCGAGCGCTATGACGAGGTGAGTCTGATTTCCGAGGAACTGGGACTTTCGGGCAAAGTGGATGTGGTGCTGCGCGCGGGCGAGGAGGCATGGCCGGTGGAGTACAAGCTGAGCCGGCGGCTGCAGATAGCCCGGCACTATCGCCTGCAACTGGCGGCGTACGCCCTGTTGCTGGAAGCGAGCTGGTCAGTGCGGGTGCGAGAGGGCTATCTCTACAGCCTTCTCGACGATCGCGGCATGAAAGTGCCCATTACACCACAACTACGCAAGAAAGTGCTGCACACGGTGGAGGAAATCCGCAGGATGATCGAAGAGGAACGCATGCCGGAGGCCACGCGGCAGCGTGCCCGCTGCGTGGACTGCGAGTATCGGCGATTCTGCAACGACGTATTCTGAAGCGGCACTGCACCGCGTCCCCGGCCGCTGCGGTTGCCCTGCCGGACGAAGTACGGTAAACTGAAAGGGCAAAGGGCGACCGACACACCCGTTGTGGGCGGCGGCCTTTGCACCTTAACAATTCGCCTTGAGCCGACTTCCCAATGTGTTGTGGCTTTCCACGCCGGGTGCTGGAACCGGTTTCAGGGCCATCGGATCGCAGATCCGGTTGTTCTGGGCGCTTGCATTCCCCTGGCGGGAAGAAAAGGCTCAGTTAGCGGTCGGGATGGCGTCGAAACCGGAGCAAAGCGCACGCAAATCCCCCCAGGTGCAGGAGGGTTTTGGGATTTGCGTCCGAGCAGCGTTGTGGCGGTGAGATGTATGCGGAAACGAGACACCAGGAAGGCCACAGAGCGTTTGCACGGAAGCGATGCTAGGAAAACGATGGCTCAAGGCAATAGAGAGGGGAATCTCCCAACCTCCACGACTCGCCCGAGAGTACTGAAACGCGTGGCAGTTGCCAACGGGATATGTGCATCGCGTGGCACTCCCAACCTCCACGACTCGCCCGAGAGT
>RFJM01000070.1 GCA_003694905.1 Caldilineae bacterium | reverse complement strand
TTGTACATGCCCTTGGCCGCGGTCCAGATGTCATCGTACATCTCGGGCATGACCGAGAGTACGTGGCGATAGGGGCGATCGACCCAGATGATATGCAGTTGTGACGAGAGTTCCACGGCCGCGGACCAGGCTTCCTCGGGCCGGCCGACATAGAGCCCAAAGGCATCTTCGCCCTTGACGACGTAGCACAGGCAGAGGGTAGGGACCTGGACAAAAGAAGCCGCGCGGTCGATGGTGGCGCGCACCGGCGTATCCTTTGTACCGATGATCTCGTAACTGGTGATCAGCGCGCCCAGCCAGTGGGTAAAGTCGATGACCTCCTGTCCCGAAATGCCGGGGAAAAAGTACTTGTATCCCCCCGAGAAGCCCGCCACTTCATGAGGGAACACGGGGCCGCAGATCAGGATCTGATCGTAGTCGAAGATAAGGCGGTTGAGCCTGACGGGCACCTCTTGCGAAAAGAGCCCGTTGCTCAGCTCCTCGATCTCGGCCGCGGGAATGGTACCCACCGTGACGAAAGTTTCGGGGTCCGACCAGAGATGGTTATAGACCTGCACATGGGCGTACTTGCCTGCTCGCTCCTCCGCGCTGATGCCCAGATGCCTGAGGATGGCATCTTCAGACATGGGCTGGTGGGTACCCAGGGCAATCAGAAAATCCAGGGCCGCTACCTCGTTTCCCAAGATCTCGTGCAAGAGCCGGAAGAGGAGGTCTACCGGCCCACTGCGCGTACCATCGGGAATGATAACAATAACGCGCTTGCCCTCGAGATCTGCCTGAGCCAACCCCTCGCTCAGGAGAGAACGGATTTCGGATTCGGTCAGTTTGTGATCGGTATAGCCATGTCCGATGAGCATCTGGCAACTCCTGCATGGATGGAGCGTCGCGAAACGCAGAGGATGGAAGGCGCGAGCAGGGGGCAGCGAGGGCCACCCCCTCGCACAGCACGAATCAGACCCCGCTAAACGCGGAGAATCCGCCGTCGATGGGCACGACTACGCCGGTAACAAAGGAGGAGGCCGGGGAAAGCAGCCAGATGGCCGTACCTAACAGATCCTCCGGGGCACCGAAACGGCCCATGGGCGTATGGTCGATGATGGTCTTGCCGCGGCTGGTCAGCTCACCGCTTTTCTCGTCGAGCAAGAGGAAACGGTTCTGATGGGTGAGGAAAAATCCGGGCGCAAGGGCATTGACGCGGACCTGGGGGGTGTATTCCTGGGCCATGTGGACGGCCAGCCACTGGGTGAAATTGCTGACCGCAGCCTTGGCCGCCGAGTAGGCCGGAATCCGCGTAAGGGGGCGAAAAGCATTCATGGAGGAGATGTTGAGGATGACGCCCCTGCCCTGTTCTGCCATGACTTTGCCGAAAACCTGGCTGGGCAGCAAGGTACCGATGAAGTTGAGGTTGAAGACCCATTGAAAGGCGTCTTCGGGCAGGTCGAAGAAAGAGAGGTCGGGAGAAGTGGTAGCCTCCTTCTTGTTGCCGCCGGCGCCGTTGATGAGCGCATCCACCCGACCGTATTTCTCCAGGATGACCTCCAGCCCTGCCTGAATGCTTGCCTTGTCCAGCACATCCATCTGGATGGCAACGGCATCTCCACCCGCGGCTGTGATCTCGTCGGCCACCCGCTGTGCCGCCTCTGCGAAGATATCGAGGACGGCCACACGGGCGCCACGGCGGGCGAGCCCCCGCGAAAGCTCGCCCACCAGCACGCCACCGCCGCCGGTGGCGGCAACCACCATGTCTGAGACATCGAACAATTCCGTCATGATCGGCCTATCTCACTCTTCTTCCGGCGGACCCGCCGTAACGACGACCGGAGCAACGTTATCGCCGGTCTCGGCGCTGTATTTGCGATGGGTGCCATCACAATAGGGGAATTTCTCCGAGCGCCAGCAGCGGCAAAAGGCGACGGTCTTCCCCTGCGGGATGGTCTCGATGTGTCGCTCAGGTTGGTTGTTGACGTTGATGGTCATAGCTGGTCCTCCAAATAGGATGCGATAACGAGTTTGAAAATGTGTGATAGAGGAAGATGCCCGGAGCAGTCACGTCGCGTGCGAGGCTCAGGGAGCACTGGCCCGTACGATCAGCTCAGGTTGCACAACGAGGTCCTCAACGTCCTCGTCGTCCGCATGGATTTGCTGCATGAGCAGACGGGCTGCGCGCAGACCGATCTCGTAGCGGGGGACGCGGCACGTGGTCAGGGGTGGATGAACCAGTGCCGCCAGCTCGATGTCATCGAAACCAGTGATGGCCACATCCGACGGGACCTTACGCCCCAGGCTGAAACAGGCCTGGAGCGCACCGACGGCGACGAGATCGTTATAGCACACAAGGGCCTCGATGTCAGGATGTTGTCTGAGCAGGCGGCGGGCTCCTTCAAGGCCCCCACTGACCGAAGGCGCACAGTCGATCGCAGGAACATCTTCATAAGAAAGGCCCGCATCGGCCAATGCGGCGCGGTGCCCCGCCTTGCGCAGACGCCCGCTCTGCGAGGAAAGAGGACCGTCGAGAAAACCGATTCGCCGGCGTCCTCCCCTCAGCAGATGTTCCACAACGTGCCGCCCCCCGGCCTGATCGTCCACCAAAACGGTAGCAACACGACTGCCGTGCAGGAACCGGTTGATCAGCACCACCGCGTCAAACCCTTCGAGCACCTTCGCAAGCTGCTCATCCTCCATCCGGGAGCTACAGAGAATGAGCCCATCCACATGCTTGTCTTCCAGCGACTGCAGAACAGTCAGCTCGCGCTCAGGGCTTTCCTCGGTATTACACAAGAAGACATTGTGGTTCTGAGCATATGCGACCTGCTCGACCCCGCGCAGAATGCCTGCAAAGAAGGGGTTGGAGACATCGGGCACCACTACCCCCAAGGTGCGCGTGCGACGGGTCACCAGCCCTCGGGCAAGCTCGCTGGGCCGATAGCCCAGTTCGGCAATGACCTCGAGAACCCGTTGGCGGGTGGTTTCGCTGACAGGGCCGTTGTTGTTGACGACACGAGACACGGTCATCAAGGAAACCCCGGCCGCTGCAGCGACATCGGCGATGGTGACACGTCGGGACATGGCAGGTAATCGGTGTGTTAGCGCTAACAGTATTCTACCGCCGACGCTCGTGTGTGTCAATTCGGCAAGGATACAGGGGTGCGTTTCAAAACGGGGGCAGCCGGTGCGCTGGGCTGGTAAGGGTCCCCCCGGCAAGGGGGGTGCAGGGTAGCGCCCCTGCATCTGCGGCGTCGGCCAACGAGACAGGCGGCCGGGGTTTCAGCTTCTCGGGCCGGGTTGCATGTGGGACAGGCTTTCCAGCCTGTCCGGATGCAGGCCCACGCAGCACGGCTGGGCAAGCTGAAACGGTCGTCAGTTGTCTGGTCGGGTCGGGCCGCCTCTTTTCCTGAGGGCGCTGCCTCCCGGCCGCCCCCAAGTTG